>NZ_NDIO01000230.1:0-28445 GCF_002241085.1 Vibrio sp. V03_P4A6T147 | reverse complement strand
GGTTTGGGCCACATATAGTCGACAAAGCCTTCACCCTGCTGTTTAGCGACTTTAGTAAATTCTACAAACAGTTTTTTTCCGGTCGGGTCGGCGGCATTGGAGAGATCTTTACCGTCCAATTGGGGCTTCATTGGGTGCATGATCATACTTGGCTGAAGGTCGTTGATCCAAAAATAATCATCAGCCTCGTAGCGCAGTTTCGCGATGGCTTGTTTGGCTTGAGTCTGTGCTTGTTGCTCGGACAAAGTGCCATCGATTTGTAATTGGTGGAAGTAACTTAATACGCCGTATCCTGTTTCGACGATGTGGCGAGTTTTTGTCTGTTTTGATTGCATTAAATCGTGTTGATAACTATTGAGCATGGAGACAAATGGGATCAACAGTAGCAGTGTGGTGACCGTGGTCAGCAGGTATAAACGCGTTCTAATTTTGGTCTGGCGCAAGTTCAGTAAGCTCATTGACGTCACTCCTTGTCAATCTTCCGAGTGGTTTTATCATTATAGGCCCATTTGACTTGGTGTTTAGATTGTTGCGTCGCCGAGCTCATCTTAGTCACTCCATTTTTGGGGGATAAAGCCTTACTCATTGTATGCACTGTTCACGACAAGTGATTTGGGGATCGGTCGGTAAATTTCCATCACATGCACAATGTAACCAGTTTGTTGCGGTCGCGTAAATGCGACAACAGAAGAAGAGAGAGCCCGCTCAAACAATCAGATCTCTTTATTGCATTAATGCAAAGTAAAGCAGCCCGTTGATATTTTAGTTATCCGTTGGGTGAAAATGAAAAAACCGAGCGCAGAGGCTCGGTTTTAAAAGCGATGGTATCTAGTTGCTAGATTTGTGCAGTAGCTAGATTAGTTCATGCCGTATTTTTTTAGCTTCTTACGAAGAGTGCCGCGGTTGATGCCCATCATGGTTGCTGCGCGAGTTTGGTTACCGCGAGTGTACTGCATGATGGTGTCGAGTAGTGGCTGTTCAACTTCAGCAAGAACTAACTCGTATAGTTCTGTCACTTCTTGGCCGTTTAACTGCGCAAGGTAGTTTTTAAGAGATGCTTTAACTGAATCACGTAGTGGCTTTTGCGTGATTTGATCTTGTGAAGTTACGGTTGTTACTGTGAAAGCTTCTGAAGTCAGGTTTTGTTCGAACATATGCGGTCTAGCTCTTCTCTTAATTATGATGCAACGTTATCAAAATAACCTTCGAGCGCGTCAATTTGCAGCGGTGCTGCGTCAATAGCGTTGAAGGTACGGCGAAACTCACTCGCTTGTTCATGTTCTTTCAGATACCAACCCACATGCTTACGAGCGATGCGAGGGCCTAAATACTCACCATAGAAACTGTGGAGAGCCTGTACATGACCAAGCATAATATCTTTCACTTCCGCAGCCGGAAGTTCAGACATCGTGGTGCCGTTTTCCAAATAGTGTTGGATTTCTTGGAAAATCCACGGGCGACCTTGGGCAGGGCGTCCAATCATTAAAGCGTCAGCGCCGGTGTAATCCAGCACGTATTTCGCCTTCTCTGGGCTATCGATATCACCGTTAGCAATAACCGGAATAGAGATGGCGCTTTTCACCGCTTTAATGCTGTCGTATTCGGCCTCGCCTTTGTACATACACGCTTTGGTTCTGCCATGCAGGGCTAAAGCTTGTATGCCGCAGTCTTCGGCTAATTTAGCGATGTAGACACAGTTTTTGTTGTCTGTATCCCAGCCAGTACGGGTCTTTAATGTCACTGGGACATCAACGGCGTTCACCACCGCTTTCAAGATCTGTTCAATCGTCTCCGGAAATTGGAGTAAGGCTGAACCCGCCAGCTTTTTATTCACCTTTTTTGCTGGGCAACCCATGTTGATGTCGATGATCTGAGCACCGTTCTCAACACTAAATTGGGCTGCATCGGCCATAAGCTGTGGGTCGGCTCCCGCAATTTGTACCGAGCGAATGCCCGATTCGCCCTCATGTACCATACGTTGCATCGACTTTGACGTATTCCATAGAGCAGGATTAGAGGACATCATTTCACTGACGGCCATGCCTGCTCCATAGCGAAGACACAACTCTCGAAATGGTCTGTCAGTCACTCCTGCCATAGGGGCAACGATAAGATTGTTCTTAAGTTGATAGTTTCCGATTTTCAAAACGTCATCACAGTTCTGTACCAGCAAGGGCGCGCATTTTACGCATTTTTTTACTGCGTGAAAAGACTAATATTTGAGCATTTACAATTTGTTTTAGTAAATCGTATAAAATACAGTCTATTAGCACGCAAAGTCTTATCTAGCCTTGCTTGCGACCCGAGATGCGGCACCACTCATTGAGCTCAATTATCGGGTCAATGTGAAGCTCGTCACGATAATGGTTGGCAACTTCTTCGGCTTGAGTGTCCAAAACACCGGACATCGCAAGTTGGCCATTGGGTTTAAGTAACCCTTTGATCACACCATTCAGGTCACGCAGTGGGCCGGCCAAAATGTTGGCCACAACCACGTCAGCGATTAAGCCTTCAGGTTGGTCTTGTGGCAAATACACTTCAAGTTGGTCAGCTACGCCATTGCGCCCTGCGTTGTCGTTAGAAGCAAGCAGTGCTTGTGGGTCGATATCAATACCGACGACTTTGGCTGCGCCCAATTTGATCGCCGCAATGGCTAAGATGCCTGAACCACAACCAAAATCGATGACGGTTTTACCTGTCAGATCGAGCCCTTCGAGCCACTCTAAACATAATGCGGTCGTCGGGTGAGTACCTGTACCGAATGCAAGGCCCGGGTCGAGCATTACGTTGACAGCGTCAGGCTCTGGGATTTCACGCCAGCTTGGGCAAATCCACAAACGTTGACCAAATTTCATCGGGTGGAAGTTGTCCATCCATTCACGTTCCCAGTCTTTATCTTCGAGCTGTTCAACTTTGTAGGCAAAGTCATCACTCAGCAGTTTGCTTGAGCGAATTTGGTCTATGATCCATGCGCTATCGGCTTCGGCATCATACAGCGCCAGCACGTCGGTATCGCCCCAAAGGCGAGTTTCGCCCGGAAGCGGTTCAAAAACAGGGGTGTCGTGAGCATCAAGAAAAGTGACGGATACTGCGCCCGTCTCTTCCATCAGCATGTCGCCAATTGGCTCGGCATTGGCGTTAGTTGCGTTCAGTTTAATTTGAATCCAAGGCATGTCAGTTGCTCTGTTATGTCGTCAGTTGGCGCAGAGTTTAGCAGAAACTGACTCGGCTGCCGAAAACAAAAATGCTCACCGAAGTGAGCATTTGGTCTCTCGCGACGCGAAAATTAGTGC
Organism: Vibrio sp. V03_P4A6T147; assembly: GCF_002241085.1. Classification (NCBI taxonomy): domain Bacteria; kingdom Pseudomonadati; phylum Pseudomonadota; class Gammaproteobacteria; order Vibrionales; family Vibrionaceae; genus Vibrio; species Vibrio sp. V03_P4A6T147. The sequence continues at coordinate 25,152 of NZ_NDIO01000230.1, read as the reverse complement.
TGTAAACCCAATTTCTTCTCAAGGTAGTGGATGTTCGCTCCACCGTGTTGGAAGTTCTCATCTTGCATGATTGATTGCTGCAAGGTGATATTGGTTTTAATGCCATCGACGATCATTTCGTTTAACGCATTTTTCATGCGCGCAATCGCCACGTCACGGTTTTCACCGTAAGTGATGAGCTTGCCGATCATTGAATCGTAATGTGGCGGCACTGTGTAGCCAGCATAAATGTGCGATTCCCAACGAACGCCCATACCGCCCGGCGCGTGAAAACGTTCAATTTTGCCCGGTGAAGGGAGGAAACGAACCGGATCTTCCGCGTTGATACGGCATTCAATTGCATGGCCACGGATCTTGATGTCATCTTGGGTAAACGACAGTGGTTGACCTGCGGCGACGCGAAGCTGTTCTTTGATGAGGTCAACGCCAGTAACCATTTCAGTGACTGGGTGCTCAACTTGAATACGCGTGTTCATCTCAATGAAGTAGAACTCGCCGTTTTCGTATAGGAACTCAAACGTACCGGCACCACGATAGCCAATTTCGAGACAAGCGCGTGTACAACGTTCACCGATGTATTTACGCATCTCTTCGGTAATACCTGGTGCTGGAGCTTCTTCAACCACTTTTTGGTGACGACGCTGCATTGAGCAGTCACGTTCACCAAGGTGAATCGCGCCACCTTGACCATCCGCAATAATTTGTACTTCAACGTGACGTGGGTTTTCTAGGAATTTTTCCATGTAAACCATGTCATTGTTGAACGCCGCTTTGGCTTCGGCACGTGTCATTGCGATCGCTTGGGTTAGTTCATTTTCGCTACGAACCACGCGCATACCACGACCGCCGCCGCCGCCAGAAGCTTTGATGATCACAGGGTAGCCAATGCGTTTCGCATGAGCTTTGTTTTTGACTTCATCGCCATCCAGTGGGCCGTCAGAACCCGGCACACAAGGAACGCCCGCTTTTTTCATTGCGCTGATGGCTGACACTTTGTCACCCATCATGCGAATGGTATCGGCTTTCGGGCCAACAAAAATGAAGCCTGAACGCTCGACTTGTTCAGCAAAGTCGGCGTTTTCAGAAAGAAAACCGTAACCGGGGTGAATTGCTACTGCGCCAGTTACTTCTGCTGCAGAAATAATGCGTGGAATGTTTAAGTAGCTGTCAATACCACGTGCTGGGCCAATACAGATGGTTTCGTCGGCCAGCAGTACGTGTTTTAAATCACGATCGGCAGTGGAGTGCACGGCAACAGTTTTGATGCCAAGCTCTTTACATGCGCGCAGAATACGAAGTGCAATTTCACCTCGATTCGCGATGACTAATTTATCTAACATAAAGCAAACCTCGATTATTCGATAACAACAAGCGGTTGGTCGAATTCAACGGTCTGGCCGTCTTCAAGTAGGATTGCCGTAACGATACCTGCTTTATCGGCTTCGATTTGGTTCATCATTTTCATCGCTTCAACGATGCATAGTGTGTCACCGACTGAAACACTTTGACCGACTTCGATGAACGCTTTTGAATCTGGACTTGGTGAGCGGTAGAAAGTACCGACCATTGGCGAAAGCACTTGGTGACCTTTTGGCGCTACAGGCGCGGCGGCTTCAGCCGTTGGCGCAGGGGCAGCGACTGGCGCGGCTTGTTGTGCTGGCGCTGGTGCAGCGTAATGCATCTGAGCCATCTGTACTGGCGCAGTGTTACGACTGATGCGTACCGATTCTTCACCTTCAGAGATTTCTAGTTCAGAAATGCCAGATTCTTCTACCAGTTCGATAAGCTTCTTGATTTTACGAATATCCATCTTTTCTTTCTCTTTATCTTGTGAATACGTCAGCCCTTAAGGTTGGGCCGTAGAGTGTTTGTTTATCGTTGATCGTCTGTGGGTTATTTTGCCTGTAGCGCTTTTATGGCAGCTGCAAGAGCAAATTCATAACCTTGTGCACCTAACCCGCAAATCACCCCTTGCGCCTTATCCGACAGATAGGAGTGGTGGCGAAAAGGTTCACGTGCGTGAACGTTGGATAGATGCACTTCAATAAATGGGATGGCGACACCCAATAACGCATCGCGCAGTGCCACACTGGTGTGCGTCAATGCGGCGGGATTAATGATGATGAAGTCGACCTTGCCGTAAGCGGCATGGATGGCTTCGATCAGCTCATATTCGCGGTTCGATTGAAGATGTTCTAACTCAATATCTGCTTTTTGCGCTTGTTCGCGTAATGTCTCGACAATGTGCGCTAAGGTGTCAGAACCATAATGTGCAGGTTCACGTAGCCCTAACAGGTTAAGATTTGGCCCATTTAAGACCAGAATGCGAGATTTAGCAGTCATTGTGTCGACATCTCCCTATATCGTGAAACGAATATTAATATTCCCATATTATTCTTAGGTCAGAGTGAATTTTTCGTCAAAAATTCCCTGAATTTAAGAAATTGCCCAAGATTATAGCTAATTCAGCGCAAATGGCAGCAATTTACTGGTCTTATCAGATAGTTTACTCATTTAATTCTGCAACCGAGTTAACAGAATGAGAAGAACTGAGATGATTAAGCCGCCACAAGTGTGACGGCTTAATCATCTCAATGCCTCGCGGCAGGTAGAATCGTTAGCGTTAAGACAATTCTGCTTTTTCGGCGATCAATTTATCCACTACGCTAGGATCGGCCAGTGTTGAGGTATCGCCCAAATTGCTGGTGTCGCCGGTGGCGATTTTACGCAAAATACGACGCATGATTTTGCCAGAACGGGTTTTGGGCAGTGAATCGGTCCAGTGTAGTACATCGGGCGTTGCAATTGGGCCAATCTCTTTTCGTACCCAATCTTTGACCTCTTTGTGCAACTCGGCACTGGGGTAGACGCCATCATTTAAGGTGATGTAAGCATAAATGGCTTGGCCTTTAATATCGTGTGGCACGCCGACAATTGCCGCTTCTGCAATTTTATCAAAAGCAACCAAAGCTGATTCAATTTCCGCGGTGCCCATGCGGTGGCCAGAAACGTTTAACACGTCATCCACGCGGCCCGTTATCCAGTAGTAGCCATCCTCATCGCGGCGTGCGCCATCACTGGTGAAATACATGCCTTTGAAGGTTGAAAAATAGGTTTGTTCAAAACGGTCATGATCGCCATAAACGGTGCGCATTTGGCCCGGCCATGAATCTAAAATAACCAAGTTACCTTCGGCAGCCCCTTCAATGATGTTGCCCATGTTATCGACCAAGGCTGGTTGCACGCCAAAGAATGGCCGTGTGGCCGAACCCGGTTTAAGTGCCGTCGCGCCCGGCAGTGGCGTAATTAAAATGCCACCCGTTTCGGTTTGCCACCATGTATCGACAATCGGTGATTTTTCGTTACCGATGGTTTTGTAGTACCACTCCCACGCTTCTGGGTTAATCGGTTCTCCCACCGAACCCATAATGCGCAAACTGGTGCGTGACGTCTCTTTGACGGCTTCATTGCCTTTCGCCATCAAGGCGCGAATAGCGGTCGGCGCAGTGTAAAGAATGTTGACTTGGTGTTTATCCACCACTTGACTCATGCGGTTGGTGTCTGGGTAGTTGGGAACCCCTTCAAACAGAACGGTTTTTGCGCCATTGGCCAAAGGACCGTAAACCAAGTAGGTGTGGCCAGTGATCCAGCCCACATCGGCGGTACACCAAAACACTTCGCCCGGCTGATAGTCAAACACATATTTGAAGGTCATCGCCGCGTAAACAAGGTAGCCACCGGTTGTGTGCAGCACACCTTTGGGTTTACCCGTTGAACCAGAGGTATAGAGAATGAAGAGGGGATCTTCCGCTTTCATGGCTTCGGCTGGGCAGTGGTCGGAAGCTTTTGCGGTTGCTTCATGCCACCACACATCACGATGTTCGTGCCAGTCAATTTGGCCACCAGTGCGTTTAAAGACGATCACTTTGCTGATGTTTTTCACTTCAGGGTGGGTCAAGGCTTCATCGACGTTTTTCTTCAAGGGCACAGCGCGACCGCCACGTACACCTTCGTCGGCGGTGATGACTATTTTGGAATCGGAATCAATGATACGACCGGAAAGGGCTTCCGGTGAAAAGCCACCAAACACCACAGTATGCACTGCGCCTATTCGAGTACAAGCGAGCATCGCAACGGCTGCTTCTGGCACCATTGGCATGTAAAGACAGACCACATCTCCTTTGCGAACTCCTTGATCTTTTAACACATTAGAAAAGCGACACACTTGTTGATGGAGTTCTTTAAAGGTGAGGGTTTTATCGTCAGCCGGATCGTCACCTTCCCAGATAATCGCCACTTCATCACCACGAGTGGCAAGGTGGCGATCGATGCAGTTGGCGGAGACGTTTAATGTGCCATCTTCAAACCAGCGAATATCTACATGGCCAGTATCAAACGAGGTTTGTTTCACTTGAGTGAAAGGCTTAATCCAATCCACAATCTTGCCGTGTTCACTCCAGAAGCCTTCTGGGTCGGTCACTGATTGTTGGTACATCGCTAGGTAAGTGTCATTATCCGCATGTGTTTTGGCTTTGATGTTCTCTTTTACCGGATAAACGTGGGCTTCACTCATTGCTTTTCTCCTTGTGAATTTGAACAATTTCCCTGTTGATTGGCGATCAAATTGCGCTGAAAGGAAAATCTGTATGTGGGTAACTGTCAGTCAGAGTGCGATTTTCTACAATTAGACTTTAGGATGAGTGTGGGGTAAGTGCTAGCGCGAGTAAGGTGCAACAAAGGGAGGCAGATCACCTTTGGTCAAGCGCACAAACACTAATGCCGCGGCGATGGCATCTTGCAGCGCGTCGTGTTTATCCTGCATCGGCAAGTCGAGATGGCGACAAATCGCCTCTAAGCTGAGGTCGATGTACGCGTTCGGCAGCATTCTCTCTAACTGATCATGATAGATCTGACTTACCTCGATGAGAGCATTAGGCAGTGGAAAGCCTAAATGTCGCCGACAAGCGAGGTCGAGGATTTTTTTGTCATAGCGAATGTGGTAGCCCACTAAAGGTCGGTTGCCGATAAAGTCTAATAGGTGAGTGATGGCCTCTTGCTCGTCGATGCCATCGACCAGATCTTGATGGCGAATTTTGTGGATTTTGACTGAACCCGAGTCGAGCGATTGTGGCGCGCTCAAACGCACTTCAAATGGCTGGCTGGTTAAAATGCGGTTGTCGATGATTTTGGTGGCGGCAATCGTCACTAACTCGGCGCGATTCGGGTCAAGGCTGGTGGTTTCGCAATCGAGCGACACATATTCCCCTTGCATCGGCGTCGCAAACAACGGCTGATAAGGCGAGTCTTTCAGCTTGTGAAACCAATAATGGCGTGTAAACCAATTCAATTGTTCGCCTCCACTATTCGCGAATTTGATAGTGATAGCCAAGCCACTGCTTGAATTTTTTCACCACGTGTAAACTGTGCCTGAGCAGGTCACGCTCGGTTCGGTCGAGCTGTTTTAAATCGAGTTTATTGGTGCTGTGTTGATTGCTCAGTTGCTGAGCTAAGCGCAATTTAAAGAACTGTTTGAGCGCTTCACTGAGATTATCGGCGGTTTCTTTTTCCAAAACCCGTTGCTCTACTAGCGCCTCGATGCGTTCAAAGGTGTTGTTTTGTTGAACTTGATGTTCAAGGCTTAGGGCGCGAATGCCATGCACAATCGGGAAAATGCCACCTTGTTTAATATCTAAGCCAGATTTGGAGTGTTTTACGGTGCCAAACAGCGTGAGTGGCACAGAAAAGCTCAGCGCGGGGCGAGTAAACTCCATCAAAATCAATTCTTGGTCGGCCATTAAATGGCTCAAGTGCTGTTTAATAGGGGCCAATAAGTGTTTGTTGCCCGCGACAGCGTGCGCGTCGGCCATGATCGCAATGTCCATCACTTGCTCGGGTTTGGCCGCTTTCACCCATTGGCTAAGCGTGGTTTTCCACTCAGTTTGGCTTTTAACCCATTTGGGATTATTGACCATCACATTGCCCGGACAAAGCGGATAGCCGAGCTGCTGTAAGGTGTGGATGAGCGTGTCCATGACCACACCCATTTGATGCCACTGCAAGCCATCTTTGATGATCAGCGCGTTATCTTGGTCGGTTTTGAGGATCTGCTCTCCACGGCCTTCGGAGCCGAGTACGATCAAGCAGCAGTGATCATGCAGCGCGGGCGGCACAACCAACTGAAAGGCTTTTTCGATGATCTGTTCATTGACCGCTGAAATCAGCTCCATAATAAAACGAGTGCGAATGCCATTGTTGATTAGGCTTTCAACCAGTTGCCGCTGTTTGTTGGAGGCGAGAGCTAACTCTTCTACGCAGTTAGCGCGAGCAATACTTAACGTCAGCACGTGAGAATGAGTGGAGAAAGCACTGAGAATTTGTGTCATGTCCAGCATGCCAACCGCTTGATGGCCATCACACACCATCACTCGTTTTATGCGGTTGCGCGTCATGGCGATCATCGCATTAAACAGAAAATCGCCATCGTTGATGTGCAGCACAGGAAAGGTAGCAATTTCCCCAACAGGGGTATCGAGCGGGTGGTTATCGAGCATGACGGAATGCAGCATATTGGTGCGTGTGACGATAGCATAGGGGTGTGCACTGGGGTTTTCGATTAAGCGTTGATCATGCTCGGCAAGACGAACTAAGGCCGCATCAACTCCGTTATCGCGTAATTGCTGGGTCACTTGGTTGAGCGGTTGATCTGGGCTTAAAATCATCGGTGGATGGTAAATCGAGTCATCCACCTTAGTTAAAATAAATTCGGCTAAATTCTTCTGCTGATGCGCCACATCAAGCAGAGCTTGGCGTTTGGCGAGGTTATTGTCGAAGTAGGCGGCGAACTGACCGTTGTCATTATACAGTTCGAGAAAGACGGCTTTCGGCAGCAGATAGCTCAAGGTGTCTTCCAGCGCCACGTACTGATGCTTGGCTTTTTCTTCAAACAGTGCGCGTACATCAAACATGTCATCGTTGGCGTAGTGAGCAAAAATCTCTTTGCCATCTGGCGAGCGTTCTTCGACCGCGCCTTTGATCAGTACGTGTAGATACACGCTGGGTCTGTCACTGGCCTGCAGCAGATCGTTGCTACGAAAATACGCCACATCCAAGGATGAGCGAAGTCGCTGTTGCTGCGGCGGTGTTAAGCGGTCAAAGGGCGGTGACTGCATGTTGAATTTGTCAGGCATAACGATCGTCACTCAGAAGAAATTCCTATCTAAGTGTGACAAAAATCGCCACTACCTCCAGACGACTTTGGTCTAATGAGTGATATGACCCGCAAGGTTGTGAATAAGGAAACAGATTTATCAGTAAACTTCCCTTTTTAGAATCTTAAACTGCCTGCATAATACGGCCGTTTTCTCTCCCTCGTTTTGTTCAGGATGAATCATGCTTAACCCCTCTCCATATGGTTGGATATCGCAGTACTTTATTGGTTTCTTCTTTGCGTATGGCGTCTATTTGCCATTTTGGGCGCTGTGGTTTGAAAACCAAGGCGTATCAGCAACCGATATCGGCGTATTAATCGGTATGGGCTTTGCTACGCGTTGCGTCGCTAATTTGGTGATTACGCCGCGTATCCATAAGGCCGAGCTTCTTCTACCAGCACTGCGTTGGTTAAGTTTGGCGGCGTTTTTATTTATTGGTTTTCACTTCTTTACGGGCGGCAGTTTCTGGCTGATGGCGTTAGCTACTGTGTTGTTTAACCTTTGCTGTGGCCCCGTGGTGCCGCTATCCGATGCGATGGCTAACTATTATGCACGCTTAAAAATGCTCGATTATGGTCGCACTCGCTTATGGGGGTCGGTAGCTTTTATCGCCGGCTCTACTGTGGTTGGCGTACTTGTGGCACGTTATGGTTCGGACATGATCCTCTACACTGCCTTGGCTGGGGTATTTGTTTCGCTACTGATTAGCTTGCGCAATCCCAACCCAATGCCCGTGACGGTTGGTGATGCACATGCCGTCCGGCCGAAACTGACGCAGTTATTGCGTGAGTGGCCAGTGATAAAATTCTTGATTTTAGCGGCGCTAATACAGGGCAGTCACGCGGCGTATTACAGTTTCAGTTCGATTCACTGGAAAGCGGCGGGGCATTCGGAAGAGCTGATTGGCTATTTATGGAGCCTTGGGGTTGCCGCTGAAGTGGCGGTATTTGCGCTCAGCAAACGCCTTTTTTCAGGGTGGTCACTACGCACACTATTTGTTGCCGCGTCGATCGGGGTTGTGGTGCGCTGGACCTTAATGGCGTCGACCACCGCGCTGCTTGCGCTAGGGACGATTCAACTGCTGCATGGGGTGACGTTTGCGATGGCGCATATAGCGGCGATTCAATACATTCAGCACGCACCGCAAAGCAAAATGGTGGCTATGCAAGCGCTGTATAACGCCATTCCACTTGGGGCATTTATTGCGTTGATGACTACCTTGAGTGGCTGGGGTTATGAACGCTGGGGCGCGAATGTATTTTGGGCGATGGCGGCAATGGGCATTTTGGCGCTGTTGATTAAAGTCGAACCCACATCATCCAATGAGTCAGGTACTGAGGTAATGAAAGCGGCGCCTGAAGCACAGAATTAACCTTAACTGATTGAGATTAAAAATTATCCTTAGTTAAATGAAGCCTCTTCTTTGAAGAGGCTTTTTTGAACCGATAAGGATATCAAATGCAAGGATGGATCGTCGTTCCCGTTTCGCTCGCTTACTTAGGCGTGCTGTTTCTCGTCGCTTGGTATGGTGATAGGCAAAGCCAATGGCTGGCGAAATGGCGACCGTGGATCTACAGCTTATCGATCGCGGTCTATTGCACCTCTTGGACTTTTTACGGCACTGTGGGTCAAGCGGCTAGCAACCCTTGGTCATTTCTGCCTATCTACATTGCGCCTATTTTAGTGTTTACCCTTGGCTGGCGTATGTTGGCGCGGCTGATTTTGATTGCGAAGCGCGAACATATTACCTCCATCGCCGATTTTATTGCTGCTCGCTACGGAAAATCGCAAGGATTAGCGGTAACCGTAACTTTGATTGCCGTGGTGGGCATTTTACCTTACATCGCCTTGCAACTGCGCGGCATCACTATGGGGCTTGAGATTGTCGCCCCCAACCTCGCTACCCAATTTGGTTATCAGAATTATCACGTCTCGTGGTTTGTGGTCGCGGCTTTAGCGCTATTTACTATGCTGTTTGGTACACGGCATATTGATAACACCGAGCACCACCGCGGCATGATGATGGCGATTGCATTTGAATCGATTGTTAAATTGGTCGCTTTTTTAACCGTGGGCGGTTTCATCATTTATCTGGCTTCAAGCCGTGAAACGGTTGATCTAAGTGCGATTGCTCAGCAGACGTATCAAGCGCCCAACTGGCCAACGCTGTTGATCCACACCGTATTAACCATGATGGCGATCATCTGCTTACCGCGTCAGTTTCATACCATGGTGGTAGAAAATGAACGCGCGCAAGATCTACACACGGCGCGCTGGTTATTTCCTCTTTACCTGACTTTGATGGGGTTATTTGTTCTACCTATTGCATGGGTTGGGCAAAGTTTGCTAAGCGGCAGCCCTGCCGATACTTATGTACTCAGCGTGCCTATGTCGGTGGGCGCCGAGCAGATAGCGTTACTGGCGTTTTTAGGTGGCACATCAGCGGCCAGCGGCATGGTGATTGTCTCGACCATTGCATTGGCGATCATGGTTTCTAATGATTTGGTGATGCCGCTTCTGCTGCGCCGCATGCGCTTAACTCAGCGCAACTACCGTCATTTATCTGGGTTGTTGCTCAACATCCGTCGCGGGTTGATTCTGTTGCTGCTGCTTGGTGCTTGGGGCTTTTATCAGGCGTTGGATGCGATTGGTTCTTTATCGGCGATCGGTTTTCTCTCATTTGCGGCGATTACCCAATTTGCCCCTTCATTGATTGGTGGCATGTACTGGCGTGAAGGCAACCGCAAAGGCGTTTATGTTGGATTGGCGGTCGGTTTTACTGTGTGGCTAGTAACCTTAATGAGCCAAACCGACATGCTGGCGGGCGATGCACAAACTAACGTTCTGTTATGGATGATCACCCCGCCGGATTGGTTGGTGCAGATGGGGCTGAAAAACTCAGATTGGGGCATGATGCTCAGTGTTGCTCTCAACACATTCTGCTACGTTGTTGTCTCTATGGTGACTCGTCCGAGTTTGAGTGAGCGTTTGCAATCGGCCTCTTTTGTCGGTACGCCGCTGCCTGAGAGTGAGAATCTCAGCTTGTATCAAAGCCGCGTGACAGTGGCTGAGCTTGAAATGTTGGCCGCTCGTTTTGTAGGGCGCACTCGCGTTCGCACTGCCTTTCGCCAATATTGGAGCCAGCAGAGAGAGACGTTACTACCTAATCAACAAGCGCCATCTACCTTAATCCGCCATACAGAAAGAGTGCTGGCGGGGGTGTTTGGTGCTTCTTCGGCCAAATTGGTGCTCACTTCTGCGCTGCAAGGGCGTAACATGCAACTTGAGGAAGTGGCGACCATTGTTGATGAAGCATCCGAACTGTACGACTTTAGTCGCGGCTTATTACAAGGGGCCATTGAGCATATTGGTCAAGGAATTACCGTGGTCGATAAAAAGCTACGGCTGGTGGCGTGGAATCAACGCTATCTCGAACTGTTTGAGTTTCCCGCTGGGCTGATTCAAGTGGGGCGGCCGATTGCGGATGTGATACGGCACAACGCGCAACACGGATTATGCGGCCCTGGTGACCCTGAGGATCACGTGCGGCGGCGGGTGTATCACCTTGAGCAAGGAACCAGACACACCTCGGCGCGTATTCGTCCTGATGGACGAGTTATTGAAGTGCAAGGGAACCCGATGCCGGGCGGCGGGTTTGTGATGAGCTTTAGCGACATCACCGTTTTTCGCGAAGCGGAGCAGGCATTAAAAGAGGCCAATGAAACCTTGGAAGAGCGCGTGCACCAACGAACCCTAGAGCTTGAAACCCTCAACAAACGCTTGGTGGCGGCAACTCAAAAATCAGACCAAGAATCGCAATCAAAATCGCGCTTTTTGGCCGCTGTCAGCCACGATTTAATGCAGCCGTTGAACGCTGCGCGCCTGTTTGCCTCTTCGCTCTCGGAGGTGGCCAAAGAGACGGAAGTGAAAACGTTGGCGGGTTATATAGAGAGTGCTCTGGGCGCGGCTGAAGATCTGATTGGTGATTTGCTGGATATTTCACGTTTAGAGTCCGGCAAGCTCGATGTGCATTCTCATAGCTTTGCTATTAATGATGTATTTTCGAATCTTAACGCTGAATTTAGCGCCTTAGCTAAGCAGCAAGGGATTGATTTTAAAGTGATCCCATCCTCGCTCTATGTGATGTCTGACCCTAAATTATTACGTCGCGTGGTACAAAACTTTCTCACTAACGCGTTTCGCTACAACCCTAAAGGTAAAGTGGTGCTGGGTGTACGCCGAGTGCGAGATCAGGTCAGGATTGATGTTTGGGATAATGGCATTGGTATCGAGCAAGATAAGCAGCAAGAAATCTTCGAAGAGTTTAACCGTGGTAGTCAAGTCCGTTCTGACCAAGGTTTGGGGCTCGGTTTAGCGATTTCAAAAGGCATTGCATATGTGCTGGGTCATGAAATTTCGATGCGCTCTTGGCATGGAAAAGGCAGCGTGTTTTCGCTCTCTTTGACGCGATCTGAACCTGTCAAACAGGCTCCGACCCTGGCGATAGAGCAAGGTATGCCATCTGATCTCAATCATCTGCGCGTACTGTGTGTGGACAACGAAGCTGATATTTTAGTCGGCATGAACGATCTGCTCGCAAGGTGGGGGTGTGATGTCAAAGTAGCAGCGGACTTACTGCAAAGCCTGAAAGCATTAGAAAACAATTGGTTGCCTGATGTTATTTTGTCGGATTACCGCTTAGATAATGGTCGCACTGGTTTAGAAGTGTTGCAGCAGTGTCGCTTGCGGCTTGGAGATAGCTTTGAAGGGGTCATCATCAGCGCTGATCGCACTGAAGAGATGATGGATGCGATTAAATCCAATGGCTTTAGCTTTATTCCCAAACCAATAAAACCACTCAAACTGCGCGCGCTGTTGAATCGAGTTAATTAAGCATGCAGCATAAAGCCGATGCGTGGGCATCGGCTTTATGGTTGTTATCACACTTCACTGCGGAGCGAACATCGAGCATGACGCTCGCAGGTGAAGATTAGTGGTCGTGAGCTTGCCCCGCGCCTTTCGGGAAGCGGATTGACTCCACCATTTCTTGCACTTCGGTTGGAACTTCTGCGGTAAATTTATTCACCACAATCGATACCACGAAGTTCAAACACATACCTAACGTACCAATGCCTTCAGGGCTGATACCAAACAACCAGTTATCTGGCGTGCTGGCTGCCGGGTTAATGAATTTGAAGTAGATGATGTAGGTTGCAGTAAAGATAATCCCTGCGACCATGCCCGCGATCGCGCCTTCTTTATTCATCTTCTTGTAGAAGATGCCCAAAATAATGGCCGGGAAGAAGGAGGCGGCTGCCAAGCCGAAGGCAAACGCTACCACCTGAGCCACAAAACCCGGTGGGTTAATGCCTAGGTAACCAGCACCCACAATCGCAATGATGGCGGCTAAGCGTGCGGCTAACAGCTCTTGTTTATCGGTCATGTTTGGTTTGAAGCCTTTCTTCAATAAGTCGTGAGAAATTGACGTCGAGATAACCAATAAAAGACCTGCAGCTGTCGAAAGCGCAGCAGCTAAACCCCCAGCTGCGAGCAAGCCAACCACCCAGTTTGGCAGTTTTGCCAGTTCAGGAGACGCCAATACGATGATGTCACGGTTAATGTTCATCTCGTTGCGCTCATCGCCAGAATAGAACATACGACCGTCATTGTTCTTATCTTTCCAGCTTACAAGGCCAGTATTCTCCCAGTTCTTAAACCAAGTAGGCGCGTCTGTTGCGGGTACGCCTTGCATGTCTGGGCCATTAATGGTCTCAATCATGTTCACGCGAGCAAAAGCGGCAACACCTGGCGCTGTGGTGTATAGCAAAGAGATGAACAGCAATGCCCAACCTGCTGAGATACGCGCATCACGCACTTTAGGCACAGTGAAGAAGCGAATAATGACGTGAGGAAGACCAGCAGTACCCACCATCAAGGCTGCGCAGATAAAGAACACGTCAACCTTGCTCTTGTTGCCTTCGGTATAGGCGGTGAAGCCGAGCTCTTGAGTTAAGCCATCGAGTTTATCGAGTAGGTAAACATCGGTACCGGTAATGGTTGAGCCCATACCAATTTGTGGCAGAGGGTTACCTGTCATCATGATCGAGGTGAAAATGGCGGGAACAAGGAAGGCGAAAATGAGCACGCAGAACTGTGCAACTTGCGTATAAGTGATGCCTTTCATGCCACCGAGTACCGCATAGAAAAACACGATCCCCATACCGATGACGATACCAACGTTAATATCCACTTCGAGGAAGCGAGAGAATACCACTCCGACGCCGCGCATTTGCCCCGCAACATAAGTAAACGAGATAAAGATGGCGCAAAATACCGCCACCATACGCGCGGTCTTTGAGTAGTATCGCTCACCGATAAAATCTGGCACGGTGAACTGGCCAAATTTACGCAAGTAAGGTGCAAGGCAAAGTGCCAATAACACATAGCCGCCTGTCCAGCCCATCAAGTACACGGTACCATCATAGCCAATGAACGAGATGATACCCGCCATTGAGATAAATGAAGCGGCTGACATCCAGTCCGCTGCGGTTGCCATGCCGTTGGCAACAGGGTGAACACCACCGCCAGCAACATAGAATTCACTGGTCGATCCTGCACGGGCCCAAATGGCAATGCCGATATAGAGTGCAAACGTAATACCGACCAGAATAAACGTCCAAGTTTGAATATCCATTTCGTAAACCTCTTAGTCTTCCTGCACGTTGTATTTCTTGTCGAGCGCATTCATGCGCACAACGTAAATAAAGATCAAGGCGACAAAGGTATAGATGGACCCTTGTTGTGCGAACCAGAACCCTAGTTTGAACCCGCCTAAATGAATCGTATTAAGTGCGTCGACGAAAAGAACGCCTGCACCATATGATACCAAGAACCACACTGCCAGCAGTGAGCCCATAATTCCCAAGTTTTCCTTCCAGTAGGCTTGAGCATGTTCGGTTGATTGGAACGCCATGACCTTCTCCTTCGGTTTTTATATCGTAGTGTTAATTTAATGTTACGAAATTAAGATAGCAGTGAAAGGGTGGTGGGTCTGTGCAACTTTAGTCGGGAGGTTGTTTTTTCCAATTCATTGTAACTAAATGAAATACCTCAATTTAGAAGGTCTTTCTTATGTTGAATAAATGTTAAATTAGCCAAAAGTATAAGATCATAAGCTCTTGATTGGAAAATCGCTCATGGTGAGTTAACGATTTTTTATGTGGTTGGTTATTCATGCCGCGATAAAAACGATCAATGTTTACATAAAGTTGTCTTAAAAACGGATTAAACTAAGGCACAATGGAACGCGAATTTATGTTGGTTATTCAATCAATAATAATTAAATCAATAAGGAAGGAATATGGATGCAATCGCTATCAATGGTTTTTTTCTCGTAGGTGCTTTGCTGATTGCATTAAGTGTGTTGTTAAGTCCAGTCTCTTCTAAGTTAGGAATTCCTATTCTGCTCGTTTTTTTATTGGTGGGTATGTTGGCTGGGGAGGATGGCCCCGGTGGCATCTTATTTGATAATTATCCGATTGCTTATTTAGTCAGTAACTTAGCGCTTGCCATCATCTTATTGGATGGCGGCATGCGTACCCGTGTTGCCAGTTTTCGGATTGCCTTTTGGCCGTCAGTTTCGTTAGCGACGTTTGGGGTGGCGATCACCACCATTCTCACCGGCTTGATGGCGGCGTGGCTGTTTAATTTGGAATTGCTGCAAGGTATTTTGGTGGGAGCGATTGTTGGTTCAACCGATGCGGCGGCGGTTTTTTCCCTGCTTAAAGGGAGAAGCTTGAATGAGCGCGTCGGTTCAACGTTAGAGATTGAATCGGGCACTAACGATCCAATGGCGGTGTTTTTAACCGTGACATTAATTGCGGTTCTGGGTAGCCAAGGCGATGATCTCAGCGCAGGATTCTTGCTGCTGAGTTTTATCCAGCAATTTGGCCTCGGGGCTTTATTTGGATTAGCCGGAGGTTGGCTGCTCTGGAAGCTGATTAATAGCAATCAACTTCCAGAAGGGCTCTACTCCATTTTGGCCATCAGTGGCGGTTTGATTATCTTTGCGCTGTCCAATTCACTCGGCGGCAGTGGTATTTTATCCATCTACTTGACGGGTTTATTGCTGGGCAATAAACCGACTCGTTGCCGCTATTCCATTTTGAACGTACTGGATGGGATGACGTGGCTTAGCCAAATTGGTATGTTCTTGGTGCTTGGGTTATTGGTCACACCTTCTGAATTGCTGACCATTGCGGTGCCCGGCTTTGCGCTCGCCTTTGGTATGATTTTGTTTGCGCGCCCCATTTCTGTATGGATTGGTTTATTGCCATTCAAAGCATTTACTGCGCGTGAAAAGTGGTTTATCTCTTGGGTTGGATTGCGCGGCGCTGTACCCATTATTTTAGCGGTTTTCCCAATGATGGCCGGTTTACCGAATGCGCAGCTCTATTTCAACTTAGCCTTCTTCGTGGTGATGGTGTCGCTAGTGGTACAAGGGGGAACCTTGATGAAAGCGGCCGCTTTGGCTCGCGTTGAACTACCGCCCAAACCTGAGCCAATTTCACGTACCGGTGTTGAGATATACCCGTGCAGCGAATGGGAAATGTTGGTCTATAAACTCAAACAAGATAAATGGTGTATTGGTGAGCCATTACGCAATCTCTCTATGCCTGAAGGAACACGTATTACCGCTGTGTTTCGTAACGAGCAACTGCTTCACCCATCGGGCAGCACCAAGTTGCAAGAGGGCGATGTCTTGTGCGTGTTAGCACAGGAGAAAGATCTCGAATCACTGAGCAACCTATTCAGTGAAGCGCCAGAAAAAGCCTCGTTAGAGCGCTTCTTTGGTGACTTCTTTTTGGATGTGGATGCAAAACTCGTTGACGTTGCTGCCTATTATGGTTTGACGATTGAGCACCTCAATCAAGAGATGACGCTCAACGATTTGCTGATCCAAGAGCTCGGAGCCACACAAGTACTGGGTGACCATTTTGAATGGCAAGGTCTGTATCTGGTCGTAGCGGACGTGGCCGATTGGCAAGCAACCAAAGTCGGTTTGCGATTACCTTTAGAAGAGACGTTAGATGAAGCGAGCGAGTAGCCGACTACTCGCCCAACTCATTAAGTAAAATTACTGCTTGAGTGCGGTTTTTCACCCCAAGTTTACGGAAAATAGCCGTCATATGTGCTTTGATGGTCGCCTCAGAAACATTAAGCTCATAGGCGATTTGTTTGTTGAGTAGCCCATCGGAGAGCATGCCTAATACTTTGTATTGTTGCGGGGTTAAGGCGGCAATTTTCTTGGTTAAATCATTGCATGCGGCGTGATTGGCAATTAGCCCTTCAGGGAAAAATGGGTCACCGGCTAGGACTTGATTGAGCGCCGAGATCAGCGCGCGCATGTCACTCGATTTAGGAATAAAACCAAAGGCACCGTGGCTTTTTACTTGCGCCACCACTGAAGGTTCTTCACTGGCTGAAATCACCACAATCGGTAAATCAGGGTATTCGGCTCGCAAGTGAATCAGCCCTGACATCCCATTTGCGCCTGGCATTTTGAGATCCAACAGCAGCAAATCCACATCGCTCTGTTTGGTTAATAAGGCTAACAGGGCATCTAGCGAATCCGCTTCCAATAAATTGGCACCGCTTATCGCCATATGCACTGATTGAAATAGCGCATTGCGAAACAGAGGGTGGTCGTCAGCAATGATGATGGTGTAGGTCGAATCCATGACGTTTTACACTTTTAGCAATGTCGTTAAATCGATTATTGACCGCGATTTCTCACTGAACAATCTTTATACGCTAAAAGTCTGAACTGTATCCACTTTTTGTCTGATACTTAGTAGTGACTGAGCCTGATCTGAGAGTGGTGCATGCCAAGCGGTTCGAGAAGAAGTGATGGCGTTCACGCGCCATTATTGCCGACGGTTGCAATGGCTTGCTCAAACAGGCGGCAATAACGGGTAAACCTTAAAGCTGGTGGGCGATGAGGTGTGCTAAAAAGCGATCGGCTGGCATAAAACCGCTGATACGTGCGTTTGAAACCCGTTCACCTTGCGCATTCCAAAACTCAATCGTCGGTAAGCCTAGCACGTTCATCGCCTTGAGCAGCTCAATATCTTGTGGCTGATTTTTGGTGACGTCCGCTTGCAATAGCACAAAGTTTTGCAGTTTCTGCGCGACCTCTTGCTGATGGAAAGTGTATTTTTCAAACTCTTTACACGCCACGCACCAGTCGGCGTAGAAATCGAGCATGACGGGTTTACCTGCTAATTTGGCTTGGCTCAACTGCAAGTTGAGCTCAGCAATATTATTCACCCGAATGAACTCGACATGGCTACGGCTTGCTAGGTTGGTTTGTTCTGGCTTAAACCACACATCCAGTGCAGGTTGCGCTGAAGCAAACAGACCCAATACCGCAATAATGCCAACCATGCTCTGTTTCCAGCCACCAAACGGCAAGCTGTTTTTACAATGATAGAGCCAACCAAACGCGGCGATCCCAAGCGCAGACCAGAGCGCCGTTGACCACATTGGTGGCAATAAGCGTTCAAGTAAGAAGATCGGCGCAGCCAGTAAAATAAAGCCAAATAGTGTTTTGACTCTCTCCATCCAGCCACCGGCTTTAGGGAGTAGTTTGTTACCAAATACGGCGACCAAAATCAGTGGAATCCCCATGCCCATTGCTAAGGCATACAGTGCAATCGCCCCCGTGAATAGGTCGCCACTTTGCGCGACATACAGCAGCGCGCCAGAAAGAGGCGCGGTGGTGCACGGTGAGCAAACCAAACCGGAAATCGCGCCCATGGCAAACACGCCAAGACTGTTCCCGCCTTGCTGCTTATTACTCAGGCTGCTTAGCCACGTCTGCACTTTGCTTGGCAGTTGTAAGGTATAAACGCCAAACATCGACAGGGCGAGTAGCACAAATAGGGTACTGAGGCCAATCAGTACATAAGGGTGCTGCATCGCGGCTTGAAATTGTAACCCAGCCGAAGCGACGACTAGGCCAAGTACGGTATAAGTGAGCGCCATACCTTGCACGTAAATAAACGACAAAATCAACGCGCGCTGTTGTGAAAGTTGACCACGACCAAGCACGATACTGGTGAGGATTGGGTACATCGGGAGTACACAAGGGGTAAAGGCGAGGCCAACGCCAAGTGCTAAAAAGAGCAGCGGTGTCCACCAAGAATCGGCGAGGCGGTTTGCTAGCCCGTCTTGTTCAGTCACGGGCGCTTTTGGCGAATCTGTTTCGATTTTCGCCATATTGGCCGCCGTGTTGTTGTCAGAGCGAGTATCGCTTGCCACAGCTTGAAGGTCGATAATTCGCGTTTCTGGTGGATAGCAAAAGCCCGCTTTTGCACACCCTTGGTACTGGATAATTAATTTGGCGTTCGCTGCTGCACTGAGGAGCGGTATGTCGACAAACAGTGGCTCAGTATAAATCTTTACATCACCAAAAAATTCATCGTGATATGGCTGACCATCGAGCATCTCGATTTCACCAAGCTGTGCATTTTCGGCGCTGATACTGATCCGATCTTGGTAGAGGTAATAGCCCTGCTTGACCTGCCAATCTAAGAAGACCTGCTTACCTTGCTGCTCGGCATGAAAAGGAAACGCTTGGTCAACTGGGACAAATTGATTGTCGGCTGAGGCCAAACCGAGGTTGTTACCACTATTGAATGGATTGTCATTGCCGAAGACCGCCAACGCAGGTTGGGAAAGTGTCAGCAGAGCTAGCAGTACAAAGGAAAAGAGTAGGCGCATACAAAAATCGAGTCTTCATTAGGTGAGTGTCATCTTAACCCAATCAGACCGCTTTTCGGCGCAATAAGTTTCACAGTGATGGAAAAATCGTCGCTGATGAGGCAGTGAAGCGAGAAAAGCCAAGTGAGGTTGTGGACCTCACTTGGCTGGGCGATGGGGGTTAAGCTACACCTAGGCGAGTTTTCACCACCGCTTCACACGCTTCAATATTATTGATGTCTTTGGGAATAATAAGCACAGTGTCATTACCACCGACTGTTCCTAAAATCTCAGTGTGGGGATCAATATCAACCAATCGCGCGACCAATTGAGCACTTCCAGGATGAGTTTTTACCACCACAGTGGATTGATTGTGAGTGATAAACTCAATTTGTGAGGCGATAGATGACTCAACACGCACTGGCGCGGTTTCGACCGTAATGCAGTACACTTTTTTGCCGCACGCATTTTGCACTTTCACCACACCAAGTTGGGAAAGCAAGCGTGACACAGTGGATTGGCTAATGCCCTCGTAGCCGAGCTCTATTAGCCTGAGTCGTAGCTCATTTTGGTTAGCAAAACTTTGTTGTTGTAGGATTTTTTTACAAGCGGAAGCTAACGTTTTGTCATCGGTTTGCATTGCGCCGTGGGGGATTTTTCTGTTCACGGGCGGTTCCTTTTATACACGCTACTGCGTCTGGGGTATCGGTGATCCTTACCATGCCAGCACACTCCCAAAGCCATAGAGTGTGAGTTCACGTTATGTTTAACGCCAATGGCGCAACGGTTGAGCATTGCTCTTTTCCCCTCTATAAGTGGTGGGGGATTATTATTGATGCCTGTAGCTTAACATTAATCAATGTGTCGCTTTTTGCGGGGGATCACCAAATAATAAACTAGATTACCGATTGATTTTTGGCGTTTTATGTTGATTTGATGGAATAATATGCACGGAAATATGCAAGATTCGTAAGTTGGTCCAGCGCCGAGTTAGGACGCTGGAGGCTGGCAGGGCTGTAAACGCGATGGATGCGCGCTTAGTGCTGTTTTAGCAACGTTCAGTCATGATTTCGCGCGAGAATACTTTCTCACAATAGTGGCATTTGAGATGCACATTCTCTTGTTTGAGCTGCACTTTAAAGCGGCTCTCGACAGGCTCGCCATGAGAGATGCAGTTGCTGTTTGGGCAACGAAATACGCTGTCAATTCGTTCTGGCAAAGTGAGGGTCAGTTTGTTGACCACTTTATACTCTTCAATTTGATTGACGGTGGCTTTCGGGGCATACAGTGCTAATTGGTTCGCTTGCTCTTTGGTGAGATAAAGGTTTTCTATTTTAATCAGATCTTTATTACCTAACGCAGAAGAGGGTAGGTTTAGGCCAATCGTCACACGTTGATTGGTTTCATTTAACTTAAACAAAGAGAGAATTTTGATCCCAAGGTTGGCAGGGATATGGTCAATCACGCTACCGTTACGAATCGCTTCAACTTGCAATTGGGTCTCTTTTACCATGATGTTATCTCCTACTTATAAGGTTGGGTTAAGAACAAGGGCTAATAAAGCTTCACGCGCATAAACGCCGTTTTCGGCTTGTTGGAAATAGTAGGCGTAAGGTGTTTTATCGACATCGGTGGTGATTTCATCGACCCGAGGCAGTGGGTGCAGCACTTTTAAATTGTGGCGAGCTCCTTTTAATGTTTCTGCGGTTAAGATGTAAGCCGATTTCATGTGTGCGTATTCGGATGCATCAAAGCGCTCTTTTTGTACGCGCGTCATGTACAGCACATCCAGTTCAGGCACTACCTCTTCAATGCTGGCGTGCAAACTAAACGCAATGCCAGCCTCTGAGAGTTCTTCGCAAATGTAATCCGGCATCGCCAGCACTTCTGGGGCGATAAAAAAGAAACGTACATTGTTGAATTTCGATAAGGCTTGGGTGAGCGAATGGACGGTGCGGCCATATTTTAAGTCGCCGACGAACGCGACGTTAAGGTTATCGAGCCTACCTTGCGTTTCATAAATGGAAAACAGATCGAGCAAGGTTTGAGTGGGATGCTGGTTAGCTCCATCACCACCGTTGACTACGGGGACGCCGTTGGAAAACTCAGAGGCTAAACGTGCAGCGCCTTCTTGTGGGTGGCGCATGACAAATGCATCGACATAAGAGGAAATAACTTGCACCGAATCAGCTAAGGTTTCCCCTTTCTTAGCAAGTGACGTATTGCCGCCATTATCAAAACCAATCACTGTGCCGCCTAGGCGCTGCACTGCCGTTTCAAACGACAAACGGGTACGTGTAGAAGGTTCAAAGAAGCAGCTTGCTACTACTTTATTTTTGAGAAGTTCAGGGTTTGGTTCCGCTTTTAGCCTTGTTGCAGTTTCAACAATCAGCTCCAGTTCCGCGCGGCTCAGTTCTGGAATGGAAATGATGTGCTTGTTAAATAACGAATGCGCCATAACGTGTCTTCCCTCTGTATGGTTCGCTTTGGCTACTAGCCTTTGCGAAATTTTGCTTAAAAAAAAGCCCCCTAAAATAGGAGGCTTCAATAACGTTCAGAACAGAAAAACAAAACAGCTAACTCGACCGGCGCCGGGTGTAATGGATGGCGTTGATGGGGAGTGCTGCGGTTCATTTTCTGCTCCGTTTAGACAAATTGCGAAGGATTATACGGACAAAAAACACGCTGGCAATACTCTTTGGAAAATATCCAGAAAATGGATTTTTATGCGAAATTAGCTTGATTTCGATGTTATTTACTACGCTTTTACAGCTAAAGCATAAGCGCGATTTGTGAGTGTTATTGACTGAAAAAAAATGCGAGCTTTATTCAAGCTCGCATCGATTCAACATCAAAGAAATGAAGTAGACGATTCATCGCCTACATTCATTATCTACTATTCGTTACCTAAGTTAGTTACCTAAGGTGGCCACCATCACGGCTTTGATGGTGTGCATGCGGTTTTCAGCTTCATCGAACACGATGGAATGCTCAGATTCAATCACTTCATCGGTCACTTCAACGCCTTTGGCAAGCACTGGGTAGTTTTTCGCAAGCTCTTTGCCAACGGTGGTATCTTCGCCGTGGAAAGCAGGCAAGCAGTGCATGAATTTCACATGTGGGTTACCAGTGGCTTTTAGCATTGCCATGTTCACTTGGTAAGGCAGCATCAATTCAATGCGCTCTGCCCATGCTTCTTTCGCTTCACCCATCGATACCCAAACATCGGTGTAAAGGAAATCACAGCCTTGAACGCCTTCTTGAACATCATCTGTAAGCGTAATTTTCGCGCCTGTTTGCTTTGCAATAGTGCGACATTCCGCGACTAATTCTTCGGTTGGCCAGAACGCTTTTGGTGCAACAAGGCGAATGTCCATGCCCATTTTCGCAGCGCCCACCATCAAGGAGTTACCCATGTTGTTGCGTGCATCACCGAGGTAGGCAAATTTCATTTCATGGAGGCGTTTGCCACGGCCATGTTCGATCATGGTAAGGAAATCAGCCAAAATTTGTGTTGGGTGGAATTCGTCAGTTAAGCCGTTCCATACTGGTACGCCAGCGTAGGCACCAAGCTCTTCAACGATCTCTTGACCAAAGCCGCGATATTCGATGCCGTCATACATGCGGCCTAAGACGCGCGCGGTATCTTTCATCGACTCTTTGTGGCCAATTTGTGAACCTGATGGGCCTAAGTAGGAGACTTGAGCACCTTGGTCAAACGCTGCTACTTCGAATGCACAGCGAGTGCGCGTTGAGGTTTTTTCAAAAATAAGTGCAATGTTTTTGCCTTTGAGACGAGGCTGCTCATAACCGTTGTATTTGGCTTTTTTCAGCTCAAGTGATAGATCCAATAGGTGCTGGATTTCGCGTGGAGTGAAATCAAGAAGTTTTAGAAAGTTACGGTTGCGTAAGTTAAAAGCCATGATCTTTTCCTCATTTGCAACGCTTGCTTCTGGTGAGAGGGGGGAAGAAAGCGTTAATATTTGTTTAAAGTTAAAAACAGATTCGGTTTATAAAATAGATTTAAAAACAATGTTTTAGTCACGCGTAATGTTGGTGCCTGCTGTGCCTTCTAAGATGCGTAGGCCATCTTCTAACGCGCCGATCCCAACGACTTTCCCGCCTTGTTGAATGAATTCGCACGAGGCTTCAATTTTTGGCCCCATAGAACCAGCATCAAATTGATAGTTGGCAAGCTCGCTTGGCGTTGTGCTGCGCAGCGCATGTTGGGTTGGTTTACCCCAATCAAGGTAAACGGCGTCAGCATCGGTCAAAATGAGCAGCGCGTCGGCGTTCAATTGTTTGGCAAGAAAGGCAGCAGACATGTCTTTGTCGATCACTGCTTCTACACCGACTAATTTGCCATTTTCACGTTTGACTGGAATACCGCCACCACCGGTGCAAATCACTAAATGACCAGCACTGATAAGCTGGGAAATTGCATCATGTTCGACGATGCCTATCGGTTGAGGGCTCGGAACCACACGGCGGAAGTATTGGCCGTCGGGCTTGACTGTCCAGTGGTATTTCTCAGCCAATTCACGCGCTTCTGCTTCTTGATAAACTGGGCCAATCGGTTTGGTTGGGTTGGCAAATGCAGGGTCTTTCGGGTCGACCATCATTTGGGTCAACATGCACGAAATGTTGCGTTCAGGCAGCATGTTTTTGAACTCTTGCATCAACATGTAGCCAATCATCCCTTGAGTTTCACTGCCCAATACGTCGAGTGGGTACGGCGCTACTTTTTTGTATTCGAGACCTTGTAGTGCCAGCAGGCCAACTTGAGGGCCATTGCCATGCACTAGCACCACGTTATAGTGTTTGGCTATTTCGGAAATGGTTTTGACTGCAATTTCAATGTTGCGACGTTGAACATCTGCTTCTAATGGCTGACCACGACGAAGTAGCGCGTTTCCACCTAATGCAACAACAACAGTTTGTTTGCTCATAATTCTATCTCTTCTAAGGTGGGTTGAGGCGTGCAGAGGAAATTTGCCTCAACCCATTTGATTAACCTAAGGGCTAGATACCGTCACGCTCAATTGGGCAGCTCATGCAGCGTGCACCGCCACGGCCACGACCCAATTCGTCACCAGGAATAGACAGAACGGTGATGCCTGCTTTGTCGTATTTTTCATTGGTATAGGTGTTGCCTTCATAGCCAATCACTACGCCAGGTTTGACGGTTAGGACATTGTTTGCATCGTTCCACTGTTCACGTTCTGCGTTGAAGTTGTCACCGCCCGTTGTGATTAGGTTGAGCTTGTCAACGCCAAGTGCTTTTTCGATGGCGGTCACGAAGTAACCTTCTTCTTTGACGTTCACGGCACCAGACTCATCGCCTGTGAGGCTCCAGCATTTCACATCTTTGCGTACTACTTCTGGGTAAACAGAGAAGGTGTCTTCACGCATGTGTGTCATGACGGTATCTAAGTGCATGCAAGAGCGGTGTTTTGGTAGTTCCATCGCAATGATTTGCTTCGCTTGGCCATGTTTAAATAGGCCCGCAGCTAAGTGTTCAACACCTTGTGCTGTGGTGCGCTCAGACATACCAATCAGTACCGCACCTTTGCCAATCACAAGAACGTCGCCACCTTCAATGGTTGAATTATCGTAATTAATGCTCTCGTCATCACCGAAGTATTTAATGAAGTCTTGGCCCGCAAAGCTTGGATGCCAGCGGTAAATCGCACGCACATGGTTGGTTTCACGTTGACGTGCAGGTTTTGCCATCGGGTTGATTGACACGCCACCGTATACCCAGCAAGACGTATCGCGAGTAAATAGATGGTTTGGCAGTGGTTCAATGATGAAATCGGTTGGTGCATGCAAGCCTTGCATCATTGAAGAGGATTTCATTGGCATTTCAGCGTAAGACAAACCACCTGTCAGGATTTTTGCCAATTCAAGGTTTGGCAGATCGCTGAGGTAGCAGCGCACGTCATTCGCAAATGTTTTGCCAAGGCGGTAATCCGATACTTGTTGAGTAAGCAGCCACTCTTTTGCGACGGGAACCGCTAGCGTGTCGGCTAATAGATCGGTTAGCAGTAAAACTTCAACACCTTGGTCACGTAGCGTTTGTGTGAACGCATCATGCTCTTTCCCCGCACGCTCTACGGCCAATACATCATCAAACAAAAGGTCGTGACAGTTGGATGGTGTTAGGTGAGTGAGTGAGCGT
>NZ_NDIO01000360.1:0-10471 GCF_002241085.1 Vibrio sp. V03_P4A6T147 | reverse complement strand
GCACACAGAGGGTGAGTCAGTAAAAAACGTCAATTGAGTTAAAAGGTAACATGAATGAGTACGGACAAGTTGTATATCGACAAGGAATTGAGCTGGCTTTCGTTTAATGAACGCGTATTGCAAGAAGCCGCAGATAAAACCGTGCCTTTAATCGAGAGAATACGGTTTTTAGGTATTTTTTCTAACAATCTGGATGAGTTCTATAAAGTTCGCTTTTCCGATGTAAAACGGCAAATTTTGATCAACCGAGAACGTGGTGGTAACGATACTACCAAGCATTTGCTGACACGAATGCAAAGTAAGGCGTTCAAACTCAACCAAGATTTCGACAATCTCTATAATGAGCTTATTTTAGAAATGGCACGTCGCCGTATCTTCTTGGTTAATGAAACGCAGTTGGATGAGACTCAGAAAAAATGGATCACTAAGTATTTCCATAAAGAAGTGCGCCCGCATATTACACCGCTGCTCATGACTGACGACATTGATGTCATGCAATTTTTGAAAGATGAATACGCCTACATTGCCGTTGATCTCAAACACAATGACCGCAGCCAATATGCGCTGATTGAAATCCCGACAGACCACCTACCGCGCTTTGTCATGGTGCCGGAGCAAAAGGGCAAACGCCGCAAAACCATCATCTTATTGGACAACATCATTCGCCACTGCCTTGATGAGATTTTCCGCGGATTTTTTGACTATGAAGAGCTCACGGGTTACGCGATGAAAATGACACGTGATGCGGAATATGACTTGCGACGGGAAGTCGAATACAGTTTGTTAGAACAGATGTCAGAAGGGTTGAATCAACGCTTAAGTGCTATGCCCGTACGCTTTGTTTATGAACGCGAAATGCCGACAAAAATGCTTAAATTCTTGTGCGAAAAACTCAAAATATCGCACTATGATAGCCTTCTTCCTGGTGGTCGTTACCATAACTTTAAAGATTTTATTGGGTTCCCAAACGTGGGGCGTGACTATTTAGAGAACAAGCCGCTACCACCCATGCAATGTGCTGACTTTGAAGGTTTTGCCAATGCATTTGATGCGATTCGCGCTCAGGATATTCTACTTCACTATCCTTACCACTCATTTGAACACATTACCGAGTTGGTAAGACAAGCGTCGTTTGATCCCAAAGTGATCAGCATCAAAATCAATATTTATCGTGTTGCCAAAGATTCTCGCCTAATGAACTCGCTCGTCGATGCGGTACACAATGGCAAACGAGTGGTGGTAGTGGTTGAGTTACAAGCACGGTTTGATGAAGAAGCCAACATTGAATGGTCACGTATTTTAACCGAAGCGGGGGTCCAAGTAATTTTCGGTGCTCCCGGATTAAAAATTCACTCTAAATTGCTGCTCATTAGCCGCAAAGAACAGGATAATATCGTTCGCTACGCACACATAGGCACGGGCAACTTCCATGAAAAAACCGCCCGTATCTATACGGACTTTTCACTACTGACCGCCGACAATGAAATTGCTACCGAAGTACGAAACGTGTTTGGCTATATTGAAAACCCTTACCGCCCAGTTAAATTTAGCCATCTCATTGTGTCGCCAAGAAACTCTCGTATTCAGCTTTATCGATTAATCGACAGTGAAATCGCCAATGTGAAACTTGGCAAAAAAGCCGCAATCACTTTAAAGTTAAATAACTTAGTGGATAAAGGGTTAATCAATAAACTGTATGGCGCAAGCAGCGCAGGCGTACAAATTAAGATGATCGTCCGGGGCATGTGTTCGCTGGTTCCGGGAATTGAGGGCGTGAGTGACAATATCAAAATCATCAGCATCGTTGATCGCTTTTTGGAACACCCTCGTGTCATTATTACGCACAATGATGGCAACCCGCTGGTGTATATCTCCTCTGCCGACTGGATGACGCGCAATATCGATCATCGTATCGAAGTAACGACACCAATTCGTGACCCACGTTTGAAACAGCGTATGATTGACATTATGAATTTACAATTTACCGATACAGTGAAAGCGCGCTGGATAGACAAAGAGATGAGCAATAATTATGTAGAACGTGGTAACCGTAAAAAAGTGCGTTCACAATTTGCCATCTACGACTATCTTAAGAATGTAGAAAGACAGACCAGAAAGAGCAAAGAACCCTTACATGACAATCAACCCAACTAATACTATTCGCGATATTGCGGCCATCGATTTAGGCTCTAACAGCTTTCATATGGTGGTGGCCAAAGTCGTCGATCAAGATCTGCAACTGGTGAGCCGCCATAAGCAACGTGTACGCTTGGCGGCTGGGTTAGATGAACAAAAAAATTTGGATGCCGATGCCATAGAGCGAGGACTTGAATGCTTAGCGATGTTTGCCGAGCGGTTGCAAGGTTTCGAACCTGAAAACGTGCGCATCGCGGCCACGCATACGCTGCGTCAAGCCAATAATGCTCATACATTCTTGCAACGAGCCAAACAGGTACTGCCTTTCCCTATTGAAATCATTCCCGGAGCTGAGGAAGCACGCTTAATTTATTTAGGCGTGGCACATACTCAACCTCAAGCAGCGTCTATGTTGGTGGTGGATATCGGTGGCGGTAGTACCGAGATGGTGATTGGCCAAGGGTTTGATCCAGACCTAATCAACAGCAAGCAAATGGGATGCGTCAGCTATACCGACCGTTACTTCGCTGATGGTAGGCTTTCAAGCAGAAACTTCGCTCATGCGATATTAGCCGCCGAGCAAAAAATCGAATCTATTGCGGCGAAATATCGCAAAAAAGGGTGGGAAGTCGCCTTCGGCTCGTCAGGAACCATCAAAGCCATTCACGAAGTACTGATTGGTTTGGGCTTTGATGATGGCATCATCACGCTTGAGCGAGTCAATAAACTCATTGAAAAACTCTGTGAATGGCAAAGTATTGATGAGATCGAACTCAGCGCGTTGACTGACGATAGAAAACCCGTTTTTGCTGCGGGCGTTGCCATTTTAAGCGCGGTTTTAAAATCGCTGCGTGTGAAAGAGATGCATTTTTCTGATGGTGCATTACGAGAAGGTTTGCTTTATGAGATGGAAGATCGGTTCAAGTATTCCGATATCCGTTTACGCACCACTGAAAACCTCGCGATGAAGCATCTAGTCGACTTAGAGCATGCCGCTAAAGTCAAAGGCCATGCAAAAGAGTTTCTACAGAATGTGACCCCAGAGCTAGGATTGAAAAAAGGCAGCGAACTGTTTGATCTTTTGGAATGGGGAGCGTTATTGCATGAGGTGGGATTGAGCATCAACTTACAAGGCTTTCACCGACACTCTGCTTATATTCTGCGTCACACCAACATGCCCGGTTTTAACAGCGAGCAACAGCAAGTGCTGTCGACCTTAGCACGCTTTCAACGCAAATCCCTCAAGCTGCAAGAAATGAATGATTTCACCTTGTTTAAGAAAAAGCACATCATTGGCCTCATCCGCGTGTTGCGTTTAGCGATTGTTGTCAATAGCCAACGTAATGATGATCCTCTTCCTGAGCTGACGCTCAGTGCAAAAGATGATGAGTGGAAACTAGAATGTGAAGACGCCAATTGGTTAGAAAATAATAAATTATTACATGCGGATCTGATGTGCGAACAACAGTATTGGCGAAGTGTCGGTTGGCAGCTCAATGTTTAATTTGAATTGGGTTTGATTAAAAATAGCGAGCGAACAGCTCGTTATTTTATGCCCACTTTAGCTAGTTCTTGCAGAGCAAACTCGGCACTGACAGGCACATAACCATCTTTCCCAACAATCGCTTGTCCTTGCTTAGAAAAAATGAAACGGATAAATTCGCGCTGCATGGGTGGCAGATCCTGATTAGGATGTTTATTCACATACACATACAAATAGCGAGATAACGGATAAGCACCTGATAGAATATTTTCATAACTTGCGGCAATAAACTGATCGCCTTGTTTGGCTATCGGAATCAATTTCACACCAGAAACCTGATAACCAACACCAGAATAACCGATAGTATTGATCGATGAAGCAACCGATTGTACAACCGATGCCGATCCCGGCTGCTCGTTTACTCCCTTTTTGAAATCGCCACCACATAGTGCGTTTTGTTTGAAATAGCCATAGGTTCCCGACACCGAATTTCGGCCAAACAGTTGAATTCCCCGCTTGGCCCAATCCTCATCAACGCCCAATTGCGCCCAAGTATTGGTCGGTTGTGTAGCACCGCAGCGCAACGTGGATGAGAAAATACTATCTAATTGAGTAAAATTAAGCCCTTTGATTGAATTATCTCGATGTACAAAAATACCAATGGCATCTATCGCAACCCGCAATGCAGTCGGCTTATAACCGTGAGTGCGTTCAAATGCTTCAATCTCACGACCACGCATCGGGCGACTCATTGGGCCAAATTGCGCCGTTCCTTCAGTTAAAGCAGGAGGCGCTGTGGAGGAACCTGAGGCTTGAACTTGAGCATTGATATTGGGGTAGATCGTCTTAAACTCTTCAACCCAGAGCGTCGTCATTCCTGCCAGAGTGTCTGACCCCACTGAAAGTAAACTACCTGCAACACCGTTAGTTTTTGAGTAATCCACGAGCGGCTGAGCGATCACCGCGTTCGTGGTAACCAGCAAGTAAAAATAGAGAAAGGCTGTAAATATGCGATGTATCATGACAGCACAACCAAACGTTTAGGCAAAATAAAAGAGAATTTGCTGCCAACACCCACTTCACTGTGAATCTGCAAATGCGTGTCATGATGTGACAATGCATGCTTAACAATCGCGAGCCCAAGCCCACTTCCTCCGGTATCTCGCGAACGTGCTTTATCGACACGATAAAAACGTTCCGTTAAACGATGTAAATGCTGTGGCTCAATCCCTTCCCCTTTATCCACCACGTCTAAACAAGCACCTTGCGCGTTTTGATACCAACGCACATTAATTTCCGCTCCCGGAGGCGTATATTTGACGGCGTTATAAACAAGGTTTGATATAGCACTGCGCAGTTGATCTTCATCGGCCAATACTTTAAGTCGCTTATCGACATCAAAATGCAGTCGGTGATGATGATCGCCACTTAAACTGATTGCTTCTTTTTCAAGTACTTCCAACATAGCCGGAACATCAACCACTTCATCCAGCTCATGCATAGGCGCCGCTTCAATTTTTGACAACGTCAGCAGTTGATTAACTAAACTGTTCATACGGTTTAACTGCTCAGTCATCACTCCATGTGCCTTAGGCCACATCGGCCCTACCAGCATGTCAGGGTCTTCTGTCATCTCAAGATACCCTTGCAACACCGTCATCGGCGTTCTCAGTTCATGAGAAACGTTAGCAAAGAAATTTCGGCGCATGCCTTCTAACTGTTTCAACTGAGTGACATCACGCACAACCATCAAATGCTCACCTTCTGTGTAAGGCACAATACGCAGCTCTAGCATTCGCTCCACATTAAGTGGAGAGCGCATTTCAAGCGGTTCTGTGAAATCATCTTTTTGCAGATATTTGATAAAATCAGGGGCGCGCAATAAATTTGAGATAGGTTGACCAGCATCATCTGGCCAGCGAAAACCGAGCAGGTGTTGTGCAAGTCGGTTACACCAAACAATGTTCCCTTCGTCACGGAACACCACCACCGCATCGGGTAGCGACTCAGCCCCGTTACGAAAGCGGCGGATCAAATTGGTCAGTTCTTTGCGTTTTTTACGTTGGCGTTGCTGTAAACGGTAAATCCCATTAAACAGGTATTCCCAATTTCCAGTCCCGGAAGGCGGCGTTAAACGTTTTTCATCCCACAACCAAGCCGACAAGCGCATTTGGTTATGCAAATGCCAAATCAGTTGTAACGCCGTAGCCGCTAGCAGCAGCCAAGCCATATGGCCAAAGATCCAGCCAACGATAATCCAAGGAGAGTAAAAAAAAGCCAGCTCCCAAGCCAGCCTTTTCCACGTTAAACGTTCAACCATTTCGTACCTTAATTAATCCTTTATGTTCTGGATGAAAAGCGATAACCGGCACCACGTACTGTTTGAATTAATTTATCGTGGCCAGCCTCTTCTAACGCTTTTCTCAGACGGCGTATATGAACATCGACAGTGCGGTCTTCAACATAAACGTTGGTACCCCACACATTGTTCAATAACTGCTCACGGCTGTAGACGCGTTCTTGGTGCGTCATAAAGAAGTGTAGCATTTTGAATTCCGTCGGCCCCATCTCTAAGGCATTATCATTAGCCGTTACTCGATGAGAGACAGGATCTAACTTCAATCCTTGCACGTCGATCACATCTTCCAGTGCTGTCGGTGTGACGCGCCGGATAACCGCTTTCAAACGAGCTACCAACTCTTTAGGCGAAAAAGGTTTGGTTATGTAATCATCCGCACCCACTTCAAGGCCGCGAACTTTATCTTCTTCTTCACCACGGGCGGTTAACATCACAACCGGAATGTTGCGTGTTAATTCTTCACGCTTCATATGCTTAATAAAGTTGATACCACTCCCGCCGGGCAACATCCAATCTAATAACACAAGATCGGGAAAGGGTTCAGCCAGTTTACTCACCGCCGTGTCGTAATCTTCCGCTTCAACAGCTTGATAACCTTTTTGCTCAAGCACGAAACACAACATTTCGCGAATGGGTGCTTCGTCTTCAACAACCAGAATCCTTCTAGACATTTGAATAACCTTTCTATGTAATCAACGCTATGCATTATGGGAAACAATTATGACACTTTTGTGACCTTTGCAAACAATTTTTCATATAAGTTTCTTATCAAGTTCATGATTATATTTTGAAATTGATTTAAGACTTTAGCTTTCAAATCCCCTATCATGTTGCGTCTTCTAATTAAGTAAGAGAAAGAATATGTGGTTTAAAAACTGTATGGTTATCGTGTTAATCGCGATGTAGAATTCAACGCCGATCAGCTCGAAAAACAACTGGCCGAATTTCGTTTTACGCCATGCGGCAGCCAAGATAAGCAAAAATTTGGTTGGGTTAACGCAATGGGTAAACACGGCGACATGATGACCCACGTTTCTGAAGACCGTATTCTGATCTGCGCGAAAAAAGAAGAAAAGATGTTACCTGCTTCGGTCATTAAAGATTCTTTGAATGCCAAAGTTGAAGCGATGGAAGTGGAAGAAGGGCGACCTCTCAAGAAAAAGGAGAAGGAAAGCCTCAAGGAAGATATTGTCATCGATCTCCTACCTAGAGCATTTAGCCGCAGCAATCTCACCTTTGTGCTTATCCTACCCAAGCAAGGCTTCATTTTAGTCGATGCCGCAAGCTACAAAAAAGCTGAAGACGTTTTGGCGCTGCTACGCAAAACCATGGGTAGCCTACCCGTAGTACCTGCGATCCCAGAACAAGCGGTAGAAACAACACTTACTCAGTGGGTTAAAAGTGGCGAACTACCACAAGGGTTTAGCTTGTTGGATGAAGCTGAATTAAAGTCGTTATTAGAAGATGGCGCAGTGATCCGCTGTAAGAAACAAGAACTGACAAGCGATGAGATCTTAAGCCATATTGAAGCCAATAAAGTCGTCACTAAACTGGCATTGAACTGGCAAGATCGCCTGAGCTTTATTCTGGCTGAAGATTGTAGCATTAAGCGTTTGGCATTTAGCGATGAGCTCAAAGAACAAAATGAAGATATTCCACGAGAAGAGCAAGCGGCTCGCTTTGATGCCGATTTCTCATTAATGTGTGGTGAAATGTCGGCATTTTTGCCTAACTTATTTGACGTTCTCGGCGGCCTTCCTCACCCGAACGCTTAACAAAAGCATCATGCAAAAGCCCAATACCCTTAAAAGTGTTGGGCTTTTTTGTATCGCTTACGATCCCTACTATGCATAAGGTTATTTTTAACGTAAAATTTGCGCCCCTCCAATACCATCAGGTGGTATTGGCCTGACTTGAGATCAGATTAGAGAAAAACAATGAGCACACATACCCCTTTTGTCCCCGAGCTACTATCACCGGCGGGCAGTCTAAAAAACATGCGTTATGCGTTTGCTTACGGTGCAGATGCCGTTTATGCCGGCCAACCTCGTTATAGCCTTCGTGTACGCAACAACGAATTTAACCATGAAAACCTGCAAATCGGTATCGATGAAGCACATGCTTTGGGTAAAAAATTGTACGTGGTTTGTAATATTCAACCCCACAACTCAAAACTTAAGACATTCATCCGAGATCTAAAGCCTGTGGTTGAAATGGGACCTGATGCGCTCATTATGTCTGACCCTGGGCTTATCATGATGGTTCGTGAAGCATTTCCTGAAATGCCTATTCACCTTTCAGTTCAAGCCAATGCTGTTAACTGGGCAACAGTTAAGTTCTGGGCATCCCAAGGCGTTGAACGAGTGATTCTATCACGCGAACTTTCGTTGGAAGAAATTGAAGAAATTCGTGAGCAATGTCCAACGACCGAACTCGAAATTTTTGTTCATGGCGCATTATGCATGGCTTATTCAGGTCGCTGTCTATTGTCTGGCTACATTAATAAACGTGATCCAAACCAAGGAACATGCACTAATGCATGTCGTTGGGAATACAAAGTTGAATCAGCCAAAGAAGATGAAACAGGTCAAATTGTCGAGAAATTTGATCCAGCAGCAGTTCAAACTATCAAGGTACAAGAAGAGCGCCCTGATAATACACTTGGTTTAGGCAAACCGATTGATGATGTGGTTTTGCTTTCAGAAAGCCATCGTCCAGAAGAGAAGATGGCCGCTTTTGAAGACGAACATGGCACCTACATTATGAACTCAAAAGATCTACGAGCCGTACAGCATGTAGAACGATTGACGAAAATGGGCGTGCATTCATTAAAAATAGAAGGCCGTACTAAATCTTTCTATTATTGCGCTCGTACAGCTCAAGTGTACCGCAAAGCAATTGATGACGCAGTTTCAGGTAAACCATTTGATGAAAGCCTGATGGGCACTTTAGAAAGCCTTGCACACCGTGGCTATACCGAAGGTTTCTTGCGACGCCATACACACGATACTTATCAAAACTACGACTATGGCTATTCAGTCTCAGATTCACAGCAATTTGTTGGCGAATTTACGGGTAAACGTCGTGGTGAAATGGCTGAAGTTGAAGTTAAAAACAAGTTTATCTTAGGTGATAGTTTAGAGCTGATGACCCCAAAAGGGAATGTTGTCTTCAGACTTGAAGCAATGGAAAACCGCAAAGGTGAAACTGTTGATGACGCAAAAGGAAATGGTCACTTTGTTTATATCCCGGTTCCTGAAGAGTTGGATTTAAACTTTGCTCTGTTAATGCGTAACTTGAATGCTGGCCAAGATACTCGTAATCCCGTAGGCAAGTAGTTATGGCATTATTGATCACCAGTAAATGCATTAACTGTGATATGTGTGATCCGGAATGCCCGAATGGCGCGATCTCTATGGGCAACCGGATCTATGAAATTGATCCTAATCTATGTACTGAATGCAAAGGACATTACGACAAGCCCACCTGTCAATCCGTATGTCCGATAACAAACTGCATCATTACCGATCCAGAACACATAGAAACTGAACATCAACTACTTGAAAAATTCGTCGTTATTCAAGGTTTAGCCTAATCATTGTAAAAGAGCCCAATCGTTAAGATTGGGCTCTTTTTTATCGGTGTGCTAAGCCTTTACTGTTGAGATAGTTCAACATATGAGGTCGAGATTCTTGTGCTAATTTAGCCGTTACCTCTGTAGACCAAGCCGCTTGCTTGGTATTGGAAGAACGCGTCTGATAATAAGCCCTCATCGTCTCATCATATTGCTCTATTTCAGCATAACTCAAAGCATGGTAGGTATTCTCATGAACAATTACCTCAGGAGATAAACGAGGTTTTAGTTGTGGATTCTGAGCCGGATACCCCAAACACATACCAAATAACACTGCGCAATATGGAGGAAGCTCTAATAACTCATCCACTTCTTTAGGTGAATTTCTTAAGCCGCCAATATAAACACCACCCAATCCCATCGATTCTGCCGCCAATAAACAGTTTTGTGCCATGATCCCAGCGTCTACAGCGCCAATCAAAGTGAGTTCAATCAGCTCTGGTTTTACCTCAGGATTAATGGCGTAATGACGTTGGTAGTCAATGCAGAACACTAAAAACTCAGCAGCGCTTGCAACATAAGCTTGGTTGCCCGCCAGTATAGCCAACTGCTCGCGTTTATCTTTATCCGTAACACGAATGATTGAATTAACCTGTAATAGGCTCGATGATGATGCCGCAATACCAGCAGAAATAATTGTACTCAGCTGATCTGGAGTTATCTTCTGATCGGTAAAAGATCGGATAGAACGATGTGCAAGAATAGTTTCAATGACTGGATTCATCTTATATTTTTCCCTACGAGGATATTGCCACTATCTTAGCAAGCATTACCTACTGACGCCGTAAAAATGCAAACTTAAAATTAGCACAGAAAAGATCGGTTTAATGCAGTATGGAGGCGATACTTTTATTGAAGT
>NZ_NDIO01000287.1:0-10682 GCF_002241085.1 Vibrio sp. V03_P4A6T147 | reverse complement strand
TCTAATCTTTGTTTATACTAGCGATAGACTTTGCCTTGTTTGAGCGGGTGATTATTCCGCCAGTAGCGCGTTGAGCATGCTGTTATATTTAGCAGCTTGCTTGTCTTGCTTCAATCGTTCAGCACGTAAAATAGCTCTGAAATCCATTAATGCCACATCGAAATCATCATTTATGATGACATAGTCGTATTCGGTGTAATGCGAGATTTCAGCTTGAGCTTCATTCATACGTTTAGCAATGACGGCTTCACTGTCTTGACCACGAGCATTCAAGCGGCGTTCCAATTCTTCTTTTGAAGGAGGAAGGATAAACACACTTTTTGCATCCGGCATTTTGTCGCGTATTTGACGCGCGCCTTGCCAGTCAATATCAAGAAAAACGTCAATGCCTTTGTTGAGGTTATTTTCAATCCATACCTTAGAGGTGCCGTAGTAGTTGCCAAATACTTCAGCATGTTCGAGAAATTCACCTTTAGTAATCAACTCTTCAAACAGCTCTTTTTGTACAAAATGGTAATGAACACCATCTTGTTCGCCCGGACGCATGCCGCGTGTGGTATGTGAAACAGAGACTTTCATCGCATAGGTTGGGTTGGTTTCCAACATCGCAGAGATCAAGCTTGATTTGCCTGCACCACTGGGTGCAGAGACGATATAAAGAGTACCTTTGCCCATCTGTTCTGTTCCACGTTAGGTTAGGATTGAATGCTGATATTTGCGTCTATCAGCATGTTAAAAGATAGCACTGACCCAGAGAGTTTCATCCTAGAAAATGAAAATAAGGCCAGAAAAAATGGAGGCGAAGAGTAGCACGTTCCCATGGATGTCTACAACAAAAAGGTCGGCCTTTAGCTGTGAAAGGGGAATTTTGGAATGGTTATATTTTCTTCAATGAGTAAACGTTTGCTCTTATTTCAAGGCTTGTCGAGGGGGTTTATTACTGTATAATCGCCCGCCGCTGAGCTCGTGAT
This sequence comes from Vibrio sp. V03_P4A6T147, assembly GCF_002241085.1. Classification (NCBI taxonomy): domain Bacteria; kingdom Pseudomonadati; phylum Pseudomonadota; class Gammaproteobacteria; order Vibrionales; family Vibrionaceae; genus Vibrio; species Vibrio sp. V03_P4A6T147. Next base: position 9,711 of record NZ_NDIO01000287.1, on the reverse strand, counting down.
TTGAATATGAACGCGTGTTAGGCCTATAAATTAATGCAAGACTAATTCTTCGATTTGGGTTCCCTCGCCCCCAAAACAAACTAAAAAGGTACACAATGAGTTACTTTACCCTTGCGCAGCAGCGCAAAGCTTTGGCACTTTTAGTGCTATTTCATTTGATCATTATTGCATCAAGCAATTATCTGGTTCAGTTGCCCTTTACTGTATTCGGTTTACATACCACTTGGGGCGCATTTACTTTCCCATTCATTTTTCTGGCAACGGATCTCACTGTACGCATTTTTGGTGCAGCGTTGGCTCGTAAAATCATTTTCTTAGTGATGTTACCGGCTTTGATTGTTTCTTATGCACTCTCGGTGCTATTTTTTGAAGGTCAATTCCAAGGGCTTGCCCAGCTTCATGAGTTTAATCTGTTTGTTGCGCGTATTGCGATTGCCAGTTTTATGGCGTATTTGCTAGGGCAAATTATGGATGTGCATGTGTTTAATCGTCTGCGCCAGATGAAGCAGTGGTGGGTTGCGCCAACCTGTTCTACGTTATTTGGTAATGCATTAGACACGGTCGCTTTTTTTGCGATTGCTTTTTATCAAAGCCCCGATCCATTCATGGCTGAACATTGGACCGAAATTGCCTTGGTTGATTATGGTTTTAAACTGGTGATCAGTTTAGGCCTGTTTGTGCCGATGTACGGTGTGCTGCTCAATTACTTGATCCGGAAGCTGACAGCGGTCAACCCTGATTTTCGAACCGTTGGGATCAATGCTCAGTAGTTGAAATGTTCAGTAGTGGAGTAGCGAGCCATTATACTAGGAAGATAGAAAATCAAAGCCCGAGCAAGTGCTGCTCGGGCTTTTTCATGTGTCTGCATCTTATGACTATGATGGGTCGATAATGAGTGGCCAACCAATGTCGCTTTGACGGTTTGCTTCAATATCCAGCTCGGCGGTGGTGAGAGGATTGGCCGCTAACCATTTGGCGGATAACCGAAGAGTCAGTTGGTCACCTTGAGCTTGCAGTGTAAATTTAGGCTGTAGTGCCTCGTTACGACGATGGCTGAGCAATACGGCAAGGCGCAGTAAACGTAACACCCGCTTGGCGCTGTTACCCGACAGAGCGTACTGCTCTGGCAATGAAGAGAGCTGCTCGCGATAACGACGAGCAATTTCGCCTAGAAAGTGTTTCTGTGCACGGGTATAGCCGGGCAAGTCGAGGTTTTGTAGCAGGTAGGCGCTGTGTTCACCGCCTTTTTTTAAATCAATCGCTAACCCTATTTCATGCAATTGTGCAGCGGTAGTGAGCAGCATTTCAGCTTGCGGTTCCGCAATCCAATCTTCCCCCCCACACTGTTTGAGCAGCGATTGGGCAAGTTGAGCCACTTGCTTGGCGTAGTCAACATCAATTTGATATCGCACCTGAACGCTATTGATGGTACGCGTTCGAATGTCATCTTGGCGCAGCTCTTCGACCATTTCATACACTAAGCCTTCACGCAATGCGCCGCCAGCTAAAGTCATCGATTCAATCTCGAGCAGTTCAAAGATGGCAATTAAAATCGAGAGGCCACTTGGGAAAACTAACGCTCGCTCTAAAGTTAAGCCTTCAATATCAAGCTCTTCCAAGTGATCGGCGAGCATCGCTTGTTTTTGCAAGCGTTTTAGTTTGGTATGAGTGATCACCTCATCCATCCCTTGCGCCAGCATAATCTCTTGCAACGCCTGTACTGTGCCACTGGCACCTACGCACACATCCCAACCTAACTGTGAGTATTGTTCAAGGATAGGCGCTAACGTCTGTTTTGCCGCATCAATCGCTCGATTAAAGTTAACCGCGTTAAGCTGTCTGTCTTTAAAATGGCGCTCAAGCCAAGTGACGCAGCCCATTTTTAAACTGGTTAACGCTTTGGCATCGAACCCTTCACCAATGATGAGTTCAGTACTGGCCCCACCAATATCGACAACCAAGCGTCGTCCTAAGCCACCTGAAGTGTGCGCCACTCCTTTATAGATAGTGGCCGCCTCTTCTTCACCGGAAATAACCTGAATGGGGTGGCCGAGTATTTGGTTGGCTTGAGTTAAAAACAGCTCAACGTTGGTGGCTGTACGCAGTGTGGCAGTGCCAACAATACGGATATTGCTGGCGGGTATATCTTGTAGTCGTTCCGCAAATAAACTGAGGCAGTCCCATCCTCGCTGCATCGCTTCTTGGCTAAGAGCGTTGTTATCATCTAACCCGGCGGCCAAGCGTACTTTGCGCTTTATTTTGGCCATCGTTTGTACACTGCCATCAATATGACGCACGATGAGCATATGAAAACTGTTCGACCCAAGGTCGATGGCAGCGTAGAGCGGCGAGGAGACGGCTTTACTCATAAATGGATTACGAACCCTTATTACTTTGATGAGGTTGACGTGGGCGACGACTTTGTGGCTTACGGTTGCCAGTACGAGGGCCATTGTTATTAGTACGGCGCTGCTGAGGATTACGAGAACGCAGACGAATTGGCGGTGGTAAGTCTTCAATCAACGCCGATGCATCGTAATCAGAAACAGGAACCGCGTGCCCGGTGTACTCTTCAATCGCGGTTAGGTTAATGGCGTACTCTTCACAGGCAAAACTAATCGAGTGACCACTCTCTCCTGCGCGACCTGTACGACCAATACGGTGCACGTAGTCTTCACAGTCATCAGGTAAGTCGTAGTTGAATACGTGTGTGACTTGAGGAATGTGTAAGCCTCGCGCTGCCACGTCGGTTGCAACAAGAATGTCGACATCACCGGTAGTGAATTGCTCAAGGATCTTTTCACGTTTCTTCTGCGGTACATCACCCGTTAGCAGGCCGACACGGTGCCCATCTGCGGCTAAATGACCCCAAATAGAGTCGCAGCGGTGTTTTGTGTTGGCAAAAATGATGGCGCGATCTGGCCAATCTTGTTCTATCAGTGTCTGTAATAGCGCCATCTTATGTTCGTTAGACGGGTAGAACAGCTCTTCTTGGATGCGATGGCCAGTTTTTTGTTCTGGTTCAACAACCACGTGCTCAGGGTTATGCATGTGCTCGAACGCCAACTCTTGAACGCGATAAGAAAGCGTGGCTGAAAACAGCATGTTCAGGCGCTCTTTAGGTTCTGGCATACGGCGAAACAGGAAACGAATGTCCTTGATAAAACCAAGGTCAAACATGCGATCGGCTTCATCCAGCACTACAGCTTGAATATTATTCAAGTTAAACACGTGTTGTTTGTAGAAATCGATGATACGTCCTGTTGTACCGATCAATATGTCGACACCATCTTGCAGCTTAGACAATTGCTTATCGTAGCTTTCACCACCGTAAGCCAGCGCGGCTTTGATGCCAGTACTGGCAATCAGAGGTTCGGCGTCGTTATAAATTTGAATCGCTAACTCACGAGTCGGAGCCATAATAATGGCACGCGGCTGCGTCGGTTTTCGCCCTTCATGTTCAGGGGTTGTTAGTAAGTGGTTAAAAGTAGCAGCGAGAAACGCAAGCGTTTTACCAGTCCCTGTTTGGGCCTGGCCTGCAATGTCTTGGCCGGTGAGCAGTACCGGCAACGCCAAGGCTTGGATCGGGGTACAGTAATCGAACCCTTTTTTTTCCAATCCTTCAACAACTTGAGGATGTAATCCCAAATCGGCGAACTTTTGCTCTGTGATATGTGTCTTTTTCATCGCCATAGAATATCAGCTTAAGCTTGCAATACGAAAGTAAATACATTCCAATAGAGCATCTATTTACTGGTTAGCTTATAATCAGTGCAGAAAAACATATTGGAGTGGAAGATGAGCGATAAGATTTTGCAGCTTACAGATGATGGTTTTGAGAACGATGTAATCAAAGCTGCAGGCCCTGTTCTTGTTGATTTTTGGGCAGAATGGTGTGGTCCTTGTAAGATGATTGCACCAATTTTGGATGAAATCGCTAGCGAGTACGAAGGCAAACTGACTATCGGTAAATTAAATATCGACCACAACGCAGGTACTCCACCTAAGTTTGGTATTCGTGGCATCCCAACCTTGCTGCTGTTCAAAAATGGCAACGTCGCTGCAACGAAAGTTGGTGCGTTATCAAAAACTCAATTGAAAGAGTTTTTGGACGCAAACCTATAACAGGTATCGCAAAGCCGTACATTTTCTGATGCACGGCTTTGTTTTTTTGAAAAGAAACAAACTCTAGACTAGGCTATTATTTAGTGCTAGTTTATCGCACGTTAATTAGACAAGTGTTCACTTCTTGGTCGATCCTGAGACCAAAATCCATCTTAACTAGAAAATAGATCCTATTTTGACTAAACAAGTATCCACCACAATGAATCTAACAGAATTGAAGAACAGACCTGTGTCTGATCTTGTGAAACTTGGTGAGAGCCTAGGCCTCGAAAACCTAGCGCGTCTAAGAAAACAAGACATCATCTTCTCCATCCTAAAAGCGCACGCAAAAAGTGGTGAAGATATATTTGGTGATGGGGTCTTGGAAATTCTTCAAGACGGTTTTGGTTTCTTACGTAGCGCCGACTGTTCATATTTAGCTGGCCCTGATGATATCTACGTATCACCAAGCCAAATTCGCCGTTTCAACTTACGCACCGGTGACTCAGTATCCGGCAAAATTCGCCCACCAAAAGAAGGCGAACGTTATTTCGCATTGTTAAAAGTTAACACTGTTAACCACGACAAACCGGATAATGCACGTAACAAGATTTTATTTGAGAACTTAACTCCACTGCATGCCAATGAACGTATGATCATGGAGCGTGGTAATGGCTCGACAGAAGACATTACGGCACGAGTTCTAGACCTTGCCTCTCCGATTGGTAAAGGCCAGCGTGGTTTGATTGTTGCTCCGCCAAAAGCGGGCAAAACCATGTTGCTACAAAATATCGCGCAAAGTATTGCTAACAACCATCCTGATTGCGTGTTGATGGTGCTACTGATTGACGAACGTCCTGAAGAAGTAACGGAAATGCAACGCCTTGTGAAAGGCGAAGTGGTTGCTTCTACGTTTGATGAGCCAGCTTCACGTCACGTACAAGTGGCAGAAATGGTGATCGAAAAAGCAAAACGTTTGGTTGAGCATAAGAAAGATGTCGTTATCCTGCTTGATTCCATCACACGTTTAGCTCGCGCCTACAACACTGTGATCCCGTCATCTGGCAAAGTGTTGACTGGTGGTGTGGATGCCAACGCATTGCAACGTCCTAAGCGCTTTTTCGGTGCGGCTCGTAATGTAGAAGAAGGTGGTAGTTTAACGATTATTGCGACGGCATTGGTTGATACCGGCTCTAAAATGGATGAAGTTATCTACGAAGAGTTTAAAGGTACAGGTAACATGGAATTGCACCTTAACCGTAAAATTGCGGAAAAACGTGTCTTCCCTGCTATCGACTTCAACCGCAGCGGTACTCGTCGTGAAGAGTTGCTTACTAAGCCCGATGAGTTACAAAAAATGTGGATTTTGCGTAAGATCGTTCACCCAATGAGTGAAAGTGACGCAATGGAATTCTTAATTGATAAGCTCGCGATGACGAAAACCAATGATGAGTTTTTTGATGCGATGCGCCGTCAATAATAGACGCTAAGTTTAGTATGACCAACGCCACCGTTTATCGGTGGCGTTTTTGTTTGCATTTGACCCATTAACCTTCCACAATAGGCTAAATGTTACAAGGAGGTTAAAATGCAACAAGGAATGTTGTCGTCGCTTCTCCTCTCGCTATTTTTATTTTGTGCGTGGCCAAGTGCTGCCTCTATAGAAATAACGTCTGATACAGCTCAAAAATGGCTTCAGGAAGAACAAATTCGCCATAAAAGTGCAGAGCTATTGCAGTACGCGGTACATGATGAATTTGATTCTTTGCGTTTTTCATTACAACGTTTAGCGCTATTACCGCAAGAAGCCGCACGTTTTCTGTTGCTGCAAAAAATCGAGCAGTTGGATCTCGCGCTAACGCCGAATATGGTGATCTTCATTGAAGAGCAGCAAGCGCTTGCACCCACTTATCAAGTTGTCGAAAAAGAACAAGGCTATGAATTCTCAACTCCAGCTTTTGACTCTTCTGCGATAGCCAGCCGTTTATTAAAGCGTTGGCGGCAGGAACAAACCATTCTCGATTTCTTGGTGAAGGCGGAGCGCCAAGAGCTAGTACTGAAAACATGGTTGTCAGGGACTCAATATCAAGTAAAAATTCGCGAAACGTTACTGATCCGCGAGTTAGATACACTATCCCCAAGTGCTTTAGCTGCGCTCACTGAGCAACTGACATCAGAGCCAGTGACCGGATGGTTACCTTCCACACAAGTGATGGTTCGATTAGCTCAAGTTAGTGAAGATCCTAAAATCTATAAACTCCTGTGGCTGATGCGGGTCGATTTTTCCATTCAGCAGGAACTCACACGATTAGCCAGCGTAAGCGATGAATTTGCGATAAAACAGATCATGGCCGCCAGTGAAAATCCAAGTTTAAAAGTACAAGCGATTAAGGCATTAGTTCGCATCAGCCCCATGCGTCCTGATATCCGCGACTTTCTGATAGCCAAAATGTCAATCAATGAAGAGGTCAATTTAGTGGCCACTGCTTTGGTCGAGCAAGGACACAGCCGCTGGCTAAAGGATTTACTGGTGAGTAATTCTCAGGTGAAAAGTCGTGGTATTTTGCAAGCCCTCTCTCAATAACCCTATGAAATTTGGGGATCGTTAATGGGTTGTTTTTGTTATACTGCCTGCAGTTTAATCAGCGATGTAGTAGGCCTATGAGCTTTAAGGATTTACGTGAATTTGTTGACCATCTGGAAAAAACAGGCCAACTAAAACGCATTACTTGCCCGATTGACCCTCATTATGAAATGACGGAAATTAGCGACCGCACTTTGCGTGCCGCAGGTCCTGCCTTGCTATTTGAAAACCCGATCGGTTATACGGTTCCCGTGCTCACTAACTTGTTTGGCACCGCAAAACGCGTCGCGATCGGCATGGGGCGTAAAGAGGTCCAAGAGTTAAGGGAAGTCGGCAAATTACTGGCTTATCTCAAAGAGCCCGAGCCACCACAGGGCTTCAAAGATGCTATCGATAAATTGCCTTTATTTAAGCAAGTGCTCAACATGCCAACCAAACGACTACGCAAGGCTCCTTGCCAGGAGATTGTTTGGCAGGACAACGATGTTGACTTAGACAAAATCCCAGTGATGAGTTGTTGGGCCGATGATGTTGCTCCTCTTCTGACTTGGGGGCTGACCATCACTAAAGGGCCAAACAAGAAGCGACAAAATCTCGGGATTTATCGCCAACAGAAACTCACTAAAAACAAAGTCATCATGCGTTGGTTGGCGCATCGTGGTGGTGCTCTAGATTTAAGAGATTGGATGGACACTCACCCCGGAGAGAATTTCCCAGTTTCAGTGGCTTTTGGGGCTGATCCTGCAACCATTCTAGGCGCGGTGACACCAGTGCCAGATACGCTTTCTGAATATGCTTTTGCGGGATTGCTACGAGGCAGTAAAACAGAAGTGGTTAAATCGCTCAGTAATGATCTAGATGTGCCTGCTAGTGCGGAAATTGTGCTGGAAGGCTACATAGATCCAAACGAATATGCTGACGAAGGGCCTTATGGTGATCACACGGGTTACTATAATGAAGTTGAAAAGCATCGTGTCTTTACGGTTACGCATATCACAATGCGCAGCAATCCTATCTACCATAGCACTTATACCGGACGCCCACCTGATGAACCAGCTGTGCTTGGTGTTGCGTTAAATGAAGTGTTTGTACCTATACTCCAAAAACAGTTCCCTGAAATCGTCGATTTCTATTTACCGCCGGAAGGTTGTTCTTATCGAATGGCGGTGGTGACGATGAAAAAGCAATACCCTGGTCATGCAAAGCGAGTCATGATGGGAGTTTGGTCGTTCCTTCGCCAGTTTATGTACACTAAATATGTGGTGGTGTGCGATGAATCAGTCGATGCTCGTGATTGGAATTCAGTTATCAATGCAATGACAACACATATGGACCCAGTCCGAGACACTTTATTCATCGAACATACACCGATTGATTCACTTGATTTTGCCTCTCCAGTGGTGGGGCTAGGCTCCAAAATGGGCTTAGATGCTACCATTAAATGGGATGTTGAGAGTGACGGTACAAGACAACAGTCATCACCATCAACGGCTCCTCAGATCAAAGCTGAGCATTTGGATCAGCTTAGAGCTCAGCATTCTGAGATTGTTGATATCTATTTAGTGCCATTTTCTAATGATGGTTTCTTGATGGTATCCATGAACAAAGCGTTCGCTGGTCAATCTCAAGAGCTGTTAAAAAAGATATGGGCATTTTTAGAGACATTTTCAAACCTGAAGTTTGTTGTGCTCTGTGATGATGATGTGAATATCCGAGATTGGAATGATGTGATTTGGGCGATAACCACGCGCATGGATCCGTCTCGGGATACTGATCGTATAGAAGCTAATGAAGGGCAATGTTCCAAGCTCCTGCTGGATGCAACCAACAAACTCTCTGGTGAAGTTCAGCGAGAGTGGGGGACGCCAATCCAAAAAGATCACGAGGTCGTCACCAAAATAGACTCGCTCTGGGATGAGCTAGGTATTTTATGACTTATACGGTGATCTTGCTGCCGAAAGGCGATACTTTTGAAGTGCAAGACGGTACAACGGTGTTGGAAGCTGCGCTCAACAAGAACATCTCTTTTCCACACCGTTGTCAAATAGGTGCATGCGCTATGTGTATGTGCAGAAAATTAGAAGGTGTAGTGGAATATAACTTAGAACCGATGTTGACTGACGAAGAGCAGCGACAAGGTTGGATATTCCCTTGCCAAGCCTTTGCAACAAGTAACTTAGTACTTACTTTTGCAGAGTAAGTCAGAGGAAAAACATGACCACCCAATGTAAAGTAAAGTCAATTGAGCCATTAGCCTCTAATACTTATAAAATCATCCTCCAACCTGAAAGCGTTCTTGCATTTAAAGCTGGGCAATATCTCATGGTAGAAATGGGTGAGAAAGATAAACGTCCATTTTCTATCGCAAGCAGCCCTTGCCGTTCTGGTGAACTAGAGTTGCACATTGGTGCCGCCGAGCACAATGCTTATGCACAGGAAGTGGTTGAGAAAATGAGAACGGCATTAAGCAACAAGGGTTTAGTCAATATAGATGCACCTCACGGTGATGCGTGGGTAAAAGAAAATGAGCGCCCTCTACTACTCATTGCTGGAGGAACAGGCTTTAGCTATGTACGCTCGATTTTAGATCACTGTATTAGCCAAAAGAAAAGTAACGCTATCTATTTGTACTGGGGAGCAAAAGACGTTTACCAACTCTATGCAAAAACAGAACTGAGTGAGATTGCTCAGCAATTTGAGAACATCCACTTTGTACCTGTTGTTGAAACGGCTGATGAAAGTTGGAATGGTAAGGTTGGCAATGTACTCCAAGCGATCAATGATGATTTCGAGTCGTTAGAAGCGTACGACATTTATATTGCAGGTCGTTTTGATATGGCTGGAGCAGCAAGAGAACAGTTTACCCAATACAAAAATGCAAAAAGCGATCACATGTTTGCTGATGCCTACGCTTTTATTTAAGATCGAGAGAGATTAAAGCCTATCAAAAGAGAGCGAAATGCTCTCTTTTGACGCTTTGTGGCTGCTATTTAAACAAAATAGATGTTTTTCTTATTTTTTAT
>NZ_NDIO01000113.1:0-10774 GCF_002241085.1 Vibrio sp. V03_P4A6T147 | reverse complement strand
CGTCTATTCCAGATCAGCAAAACAAAGGTTCAATTGACATTTTTATATTTTTTACAGCCATTACAAGCTAACACCAAAAATGTCGCATCAACACAAATTTTCTTCATTTTGTGAGCAATAAATTATTTAGTTTTACTAAAAAATCATTGTTGCATCCAAGATTCTAATTTATCTCCAGTTTGAGACGGATTTCATTAAACTGTAAAAAAACAGCCATCAATTACTCACTTAATCGCAGCCAGATTGTCATCTTCCCTCTCTAGCATAAGCACAAAGCATAAAATGCGAGGTTGCTATGCTCACGATAAGCCCTTTTAAATTACCGAGAAAAACGCCGTTTGGACTAGGCGAACACTTCACTGAGTGGGCGACAGGCCTAACTCGTTTAGATAAGTTTTATGCACAACGCCCACCCCATTGCGATACCGCAACATTTTTGCGTTTTACGTTAGAGGTATTGGGTATTGACTACCAAGTGGTGAAAGGATCATTAGCTCAAGTTCCCACTCAAGGCGCGACAGTCGTTGTTGCAAATCACCCACTTGGTTGTGTGGAAGGCGTTATTCTGGCTGAGATGCTGCTTTCAATTCGCTCAGACGTGCAGATATTAGCCAATCACTATTTAAAAACCGTACCAGAGTTAGATTCGCTGTTCATTGGTGTGGATGTTTTTGAAGACAAAGCCGCGCAAAAAGCGAATATGCAAGCCTTGAGAGCCGCCAATAAACACCTTGCTCAAGGAGGGCTGCTATTGATGTTTCCTGCGGGCGAAGTGTCACAACTGGTTGATAGTAAAACGCAGAAACTGGAAGACAAACAGTGGAGCCGTTCAGTCAGCCGACTGATACAAAAGCATCAAGCGACGGCGTTACCAGTGTTCATCAACGGGCAAAATTCGAAACGCTTTTACATGGCTGGAAAAATCCACCCGCTACTAAGAACGTTAATGTTGGGCCGTGAACTGCTCAATAAAAAGCATCAGCGCATCGAAATCGCCATTGGCGATGCGATCAATCATAAAGAAATCCAACATCTGTGTGATGAGACGCTGGTCAGCTATTTAAGGCTCAACACCTACCTTTTAAGTCACATCAGCCCAACCAAGCGCAATAAAACCAATGATGAGCCGTTACAACCCATTGCGCAGCGGCTCCCCCTAAGCGCTTTGTTACACGATATTGAGCAGCTTTCTTTTTCTGATCATCTATTAAGGCATAACGAATTCGATGTGTATTGTACCAGCGCGGAAAACATCCCCTCGTTACTGCACGAAATAGGACGAGTGCGAGAGCACAATTTCAGGCTGGTAGGTGAAGGCACTGGCACCGCGCTCGATATCGATCAATACGATCGCAACTACCTGCATCTATTCATTTGGGATCACGAAGCGCAGAAATTGGTCGGAGCTTACCGTTTAGGCTTAGTCGACCGTATTGTGCCGATAAGCGGTATTGCAGGTTTGTACTCACGAACGCTGTTTCAGTATGACCACCGCTTTCTCAATACCATAGGTAATGCAATTGAAATGGGGCGTTCAGTCGTCGACATCGAGTATCAAAAAAGTATGGCTCCGCTATTGCTGCTTTGGAAGGGAATCGCAACCTATGTGCACCGAAACCCGCACTATACGCACCTATTTGGACCCGTAAGTATCAGCAATGATTACAGTGAAAGTGCGCGCCGTTTATTAGCCGACACAATGACGCAGCACTACTACAATAACCAACACGCCCATTTGGTAGAGGCAAGTAACCCACTCCCCAAGCAACAAGCCCCTTGGAATGCCAGTTTGCTGAGTGCATTGGCTGATTTACAGCTGCTTTCAAAAGTGATTGCCCGGTTGGATGAAGGGAAAAGCGTACCAGTGCTACTGCGTCAATACCTCGGTTTAAATGGCAAGTTAGTCAGTTTTAACGTAGACCCTGATTTTAATGATTCGTTAGATGGCTTGATTGTGGTCGATTTACGCAACGTTCCGGTGCGCAGCTTAAGCCGCTACATGGGCACCAAAGAAGCATACGAATACCTCACCCATCACGCGCTTTAACCCTGTGGTTCGGGTTGTTTATACCTCCTCTTTTTAAGGGGAGATATCCCTATAACACACTCCCCCAACCTAGCACTCCTTTTGAAGAAAACAGAGCGGAGTTTCACATGTTGGATAGCACTATCAGGGGCGCTTTCAAATTAAAAATGGCTTACTCCCAACGCTCACAAAACTAATTCCCTCCCCTAAAAGGGGGAGGAATAGAACCGTTATGAGTTTCTACTTTAGAAGCATTAAGTGGCAGAAGCGGGTTTGTGCCGAGTCGCTTGTTTACATCACCTCGGCCAAGTGTTTGAGCAAAGAAAAACGATGAAACTTTATTGTCTTCCGACAATATGTGCTCTAACCACCTTGTATCACTCAACCGTTACGGCTTTGGCGAGGTTACGAGGTTGGTCGACATCCGTGCCTTTGATCAATGCGACATAGTAAGAAAGAAGCTGCATTGGAATGGTGTAGTAGATCGGCGCGGTAATTTCACTCACGTGTGGCATGGTGATGATTTTCATTGTTTCATCAGCCGCAAAGCCGGCGTCTTGATCGGCAAACACATACAGCAAACCGCCACGAGCACGCACTTCTTCAATGTTCGATTTTAGCTTCTCTAACAGCTCGTTATTTGGTGCAACCACAACAACGGGCATATCAGCATCAATCAGCGCTAATGGGCCGTGCTTTAATTCACCCGCCGCGTATGCTTCAGCATGAATGTAAGAGATTTCCTTCAGCTTTAATGACGCTTCAAGCGCGATAGGATAAAACTCACCACGGCCCAAGAATAGAGTGTGGTGTTTATCTGCGAAATCTTCAGCCAGTGCTTCAATCTGCTTTTCATAGGCAAGGGCTGCATTAATTTGTGCAGGCAGTGCATGCAGAGCTTCAACAATTTCCGCCTCTTTTTCTTTATTAATGCACTGCTTTTGTTTACCAAGAGCGGTCACTAACATTAACAAGGTTGCAAGCTGAGTAGTGAAGGCTTTGGTTGATGCCACACCAATCTCTGTTCCGGCGCGAGTCATGAATGCAAAGTCAGATTCACGAACCAGCGAAGAACCCGCTACGTTACAAATAGTCATCGCGGCCATGTAGCCTTTTTCTTTCGCCAAACGCAAAGCGGCTAAGGTATCTGCCGTTTCACCGGATTGAGAAAGCGTGATCAACAAGCTATTTGGACGAGTGACAAATTTCCGATAGCGGAATTCAGAGGCAATTTCCACATCGCAACTCACGCCTGCCAATGCTTCAAACCAGTAACGCGCTGTCATGCCTGCGTTGTACGACGTTCCGCAAGCGACGATTTGTACATGTTCCACTTGGCTAAGAATTTCGGCAGCGTTCACGCCAATGCTTTCTGTCACTACGCTGTCTTTGGTGATACGGCCTTCCATGGTGTTAATCAATGCCGTTGGCTGTTCAAAGATCTCTTTTTGCATGAAATGACGATATTTACCTTTATCGCCAGCGTCATGCTCTGCGTTAGATTCGCTAATTTCACGCGTCACCTGTTCGCCGTTTGCAGCAAAAACCGTCACATCGCGGCGCGTAACTTCCGCGACATCACCCTCTTCAAGATACATAAAGCGGCGTGTAACATTCAGCAAAGCTAATTGGTCTGAAGCTAAGAAATTCTCACCAACACCGAAACCGATCACGATCGGGCTACCAGAGCGAGCAACCACAACACGGCTTGGATCTTTGCGATCAAGCACCACAGTACCGTAAGCACCCTCGAGTTGTTTAACCGTTTTTTGCACCGCTTCAAGCAGTGAACTGGCCGTGCGCAGTTCCCACTCAACAAGGTGAGCAATCACTTCAGTATCGGTTTGCGATTCAAAAAGGTAGCCGCGTTCACGCAGAACATCACGTAGCGTTTCATGGTTTTCGATAATGCCGTTATGCACAACCGCAATATCGCCCGACATGTGTGGGTGAGCATTAATTTCGGAAGGTTCTCCGTGTGTCGCCCAGCGCGTGTGCGCAATGCCTGTGCCTCCGGCAACATGTTGCTTTTCGACTGCATCGGCTAGCTCTTGCACTTTGCCTAAACGACGAACGCGCGTTAATTGGCTCGCACTATCCACCACAGCAACACCGGCTGAATCATAACCGCGGTATTCCAAGCGGCGTAGTCCTTCCACTAAAATTTCAGCCACATCTCGTTGTGCTACTGCACCGACGATTCCACACATAAGGTTTTTACTCCATTTTAGATTTATGCTTCATCCCTAAAGCCGCAAGCGAAGGCCTTTATTTAGGAATGGTTGAATAGGGGTTAATTAGGCTCGGATCACTCGCACTTGGTGCGATTCAATCAATGCGGCATCTTGAACGGTTAGATCGTTATCGGTCACTAACACGTCGATATGCTCCCAAGCGAGCTCAAGGTTGGGAATTTTTCGGCCAACTTTGTCTGATTCGATCATCACGATCACTTCTCGTGAGACTTCGGCCATCACTTTGCTCAGGCCAATCAGTTCATTGAAGGTGGTGGTGCCACGTTCAAGATCAATACCGTCAGCGCCAATAAACAGTTGGTCAAAATCGTAAGAACGCAGTACCGATTCAGCCACTTTGCCCTGAAATGACTCGGAATGGGTATCCCAAGTACCGCCCGTCATTAATAGTGTCGGTTCACTTTCTAGTTCATTAAGGGCATTCGCTACGTGCAATGAGTTGGTCATCACAACCAAACCGCGTTTATCATTCAGTTGCTGAATTAATGCTGCCGTAGTACTACCACAGTCAATAACGATGCGATTGTGGTCTCGAATTAACTTAGCCGCCGCCTTAGCCAGCTTTATCTTTCGATTCGAAACTTTAGGATTAAACTCATCATTGACCACCTCTTTAGGCAGTGCAATCGCACCACCGTAACGGCGTAAGAGTTGACCGTTTTTCTCTAAAGAGGCCAAATCCTTTCTAATCGTCACCTCTGAGGTTTCAAACTGAGCAGAGAGTGCATCAACACTGACCTCACCCTGTTCATTCACAAGGTTAGCGATGGTATGTCTTCTCAGTTGTGTATTTCGTTTCGACATTTATATTTTTCTTCAAGATTACGAATCGAAAGCAATATTAATCGAATCGAAACTTTATTGTCTATTTATTTCGATCTAAAAAATTAATAATTCACGCTAAAACCTTGTCCTAAGACAATTCTTAGGCAGTGATATTGAACTCATTAGGTGGTAGAATTCGCGCCGAAAAGAAAAAAAATTACAGAATTGACTGTTATTCTTTTGCAACTTAACCGATTTAAACTCAATAAGTGGCAAAATAACGCTATAAAATCGACAATGCTTGGTCATAAAATGACTAAACTGTTGAAAGACTTTCAGCTCTAATGTCACAAAATCACATTAATATTGTTGGGTAATAGATAAGAAAAATTGCCGCTTGTGATGACGCTAGAACACTCAACCAACTTCAAATTGTAATCATATTTACCGGAGAGAACCTTCCATGAAAAAGACCAAAATCGTATGTACGATTGGCCCTAAAACTGAATCTGTAGAGAAGCTTACTGAGCTAGTGAATGCTGGCATGAACGTTATGCGTTTGAACTTCTCTCACGGTGACTTCGTAGAACACGGCACTCGTATTGCGAACTTCCGTAAAGTAATGGAAAACACTGGTAAACAGCTTGCGATCCTTTTAGACACTAAAGGTCCTGAAATCCGCACCATCAAACTAGAAAATGGTGATGACGTTGATCTCGTGGCTGGCCAGGATTTCACTTTCACTACTGATGCAACCGTTGTAGGTAACAAAGATAAAGTTGCCGTGACTTACTTAGGTTTTGCTAAAGACCTTACTGTAGGTAACAAAATTTTGGTTGATGACGGCCTGATTGAAATGGAAGTGATTGCAACCACAGAAACTGAAGTGAAATGTAAAGTGCTGAACAACGGCGCGCTAGGTGAAAACAAAGGTGTTAACCTTCCTAACGTTTCAGTGAACCTTCCAGCTCTTTCTGAAAAAGATAAAGCAGACCTTAAGTTTGGTTGTGAGCAAGGCGTTGATTTTGTTGCAGCTTCTTTCATTCGTAAAGCTGACGACGTACGTGAAATCCGCGAACTGCTAACAGCAAACGGCGGCGCAGATATCCAAATCATCTCTAAAATTGAAAACCAAGAAGGCGTTGATAACTTCGACGAAATTCTTGAGCTTTCTGACGGTATCATGGTTGCTCGTGGCGACCTAGGTGTTGAGATCCCTGCTGAAGAAGTTATCTTTGCACAGAAGATGATGATCGAAAAATGTAACCGCGCACGTAAAGTGGTTATCACAGCAACTCAAATGCTTGATTCAATGATCAAGAACCCACGTCCAACTCGCGCAGAAGCTGGCGACGTAGCCAACGCGGTAATGGATGGTACAGATGCAGTGATGCTTTCTGGCGAAACAGCAAAAGGTAAATACCCTGTTGAAGCGGTCACTATCATGGCGCAAATCTGTGCTCGTACAGACCGCGTTCTACAAGCTGAGTTGGGTTCTCGTTTAGACAGCCCACGCCTACGCATTACTGAAGCCGTATGTAAAGGTGCAGTAGATACTGCTGAGAAATTGGCGGCTCCACTTATCGTGGTCGCAACTGAAGCGGGTAAATCAGCTCGTTCAGTGCGTAAGTACTTCCCAACTGCGAACATCATTGCTGTAACTACTAACAAGAAAACGGCGGCTCAACTCGTTCTAACTAAAGGTGTAACACCGGTTGTTGTTGATACTATCGACAGCACTGATGCGTTCTACATCAATGGTAAAGAGATTGCACTGGCTTCTGGTCTAGGCAAGAAGGGTGACATCGTAGTGATGGTTTCTGGTGCACTTGTTGCCTCAGGTACAACCAACACAGCTTCTGTTCACGTTCTATAATCGAACGTCGAATACAAAGCAGAAAAAATCGGGGCTTGCCCCGATTTTTTATTTTCGCTATTTACGCTTTACTTACCAAACCCATCACTCTTTGTGGTATGCCTTAAGCAAGATCATCACTGCTTTTGCACAGTGAAATTCGATTTCGCCCTAAGGTTTTCGCCTCATATAAAGCAATGTCAGCGCATTTATACGAGCGTTTACCATCTGCGGTTAAGTCAGTAAAGCCAGCGCTGATAGTCACGGTGAGGCTTTGCTCTACCGCTACTCGTAATCGGTCTAGGACAGTCTCGGCTTCTTCTACAGAAGTATGCGGCATAATAATCGCAAACTCTTCACCGCCAATACGTGCCAGAAAATCCGTGGTACGCAATGTTTGGCTCAAAATCTCACCAACTTTAATAATGACGCGATCACCTTCATCATGTCCTTGTTCATCATTCACTCGTTTAAAGTAATCAATATCAATTAAGACAAGGCAAACCTGATGGCTTTCGGGATAACGTTGAACGAGGTGCGTATGATGCTGCAATTCTGCTTCAAATTTACGCCGATTCCATAACTGAGTTAACGCGTCTTTTTCGCTCAATTCTCGTAATCGGTTTTCAAGCTCTTTGTGCTGAGTAATATCGACTAAAGACGTAATATAATAACTGACTTTAGTCGCCTCTTTAATCGCTTGAATTCTCATGATGGCGGTTAGAGTCTCACCTTGCGTATTGACCATTTCTACTTCACCTTCCCAGAAATGTTGCTGCGATACCTCTTCAAGCACCTCGAGCATAAACTCCATACCATTTGGACTGAGCAGTAACTTTAATGCGTTACTGCCTTTTATCTCGTCAATAGTCAGACCGGTAATCTTTTCAAATTCGCCATTAACCATCATAACTTTGTGTTTTCTGTCTGAGATCATCACTGCAGACATACCATTCAAGGCCGCTCTTGCCAGTTTGCTTTCAATACTTCGATGATGGTAATGCAACGCCATAGAAACCATGGGAAGCGCAAAAATGAGTATAACGAAGAAGACAAAAAAAGCTTCTTTGATTAAATCGTTGACGTCACGCTTCGCTCGATGATCTAATTGCTCATCGGTGAGTTGAATCATCAAAAAAACAGGTTTCAATGAAGCAAATTTAAGGGTTTTATAAACCGTAACCTTGCCATTTTCGAATACATAGCCAGAAGGAGTTGTCTGCATCTGTTGCCAGGTTTTCGGTAATTGAAGTGCCAGATTTACGTGCTGGTTAGAGGGTAATAAATCTCCAAATAATTTGGTTTTATCGCTAGAAGACAAGTAGAAACCGGAGTCGCCGATAAGCTCAGGAGTTAACTGTGGATCACGCGTATGAGTTAAGCGCGAAGATTGTGACCAAATATCAACATTGAGAACCAAATAGCCTTTTCGCTCCCCTAATACGGTAACTGGCGTGATTACGCATAGCATAGGCTGTATAGCCGCTGCACTCGGAGCATCTGCCAATGTAATGCCCCATACACCCACATCTCCTTCTGAGAGATTTTCTGCAAAAGCAATGTAGTCATGATGTGAGCTGTCTTGCTTTGTTTTTACACTAGAAGCTAAATGATTAGTCGCAGAATAATGAATCCGAAGTTGTTCATGCCCAAATACGTCTAAAAGCGCAATTGAGCTATACCATGTCTGTTTTTCAGCAACAGAAGACCAGCTTTTTTCAAGACTCTGTTGGTTAGCCTCTGAAGGAGAGAAAATAAATTCATACAAACTTTGACTGCGACTAAGTAAATCAACAATGGAGCCTACTTGGGCTTTCAAACCCCGGTATTGATGTTCACTCTCATTTAGTTGATCAAACGCCTCCGCTACCGTGTTTTGCGTTGCGTTGTCTTTCACTTCTTGGTAGCGCTGATAGTAATACCCAGTCACTATTGCGCTGAATAAGAAACAAATGATGAGAAGAATGCTGATTATTTTTGTGTATCTCATGACTTGTCTAAATATTAACCCTAAATAGTGATGAGCGGATTATAGCATCTTAAAAAATAGACAAAACAAAAAGCTACCGATTAATAATACAATCAATTTATGGAAGTAAAGGCTCATTCCATCCAGTTTAAATTAACCAATTAATCAGTAGCTTAGGCAAGGGCTTAGTTGTTTAATTGATAGACTACGTCCACCCTATCGCGAATAATAAGCGTCGAGTCTTGGTAGCTATTGGATTCAGATTTTGCATCCATTGCCATAGCACGCATCATGATCGGCTGCACGCTGGGCGAGTTGTAGTCTATCTGCCACACATCACCTAATTTCAACTTAAATCCTTCCGCCAATGATAGTGCTTTGGTATTCGCATCTTGAATCGCCGCTAGCCGGGCTTGTTGCTGGTATTGCTCTTGATTCCGAACTTTAAGTTGAATATTGTCGACTTGGTTAATGCCCTCACCGAGCGCTACATCAAGGTATTGATTAAGCTGGCTTAAATCTTCAACCTCAACCGTGACACTTCTTGTTGCTTGATAACCCACTAACTCAGGTTTACCAGATTTAGGGTAGTGATATTGAGGGGCAAGGTAGAGATTTGAACTCGATATTTGTTGGGAAGTCACACCGGATTCTTTCAAACGCGCCACAAATGCTTCTACCACTTTGTCGACCGCTCTTTTTGCCTGCTCCGCCGTCAGCGTCGATTCAACCACTTTAACTGAAAACTCAGCCATATCAGGTACCGCAACGACTTCACCATAACCTGTCGTTGAAAGATGAGGAAAATTCATTTCCTGCGCCATAGAACCAAAACTGAGCAATCCAGATAATAGCGTTACACTTGTCATTAATTTCATGGGAGTTACCTTACTCAAATGGGTGAATACATCATAGGCGATACTCTATATAAGCACAGTTAATAGCTTATGAAATGACACAACTTTGACGTTGAACTTTTGTCATTGCGGCAACACTTGGCGAGCATATTGAACAATGGCCTGAGAAATTTCCTGTAATATTCCCGTTTCTAACTGCCAATGATGCCAATAAATACGGTTGGTTAAAATGAACCCTGGTGTAATGTCGGTAAGCGTGCCTATTTCGAGCTCTTGTGCTATCTGTAAGCGGGGGATCAAACAATACGCCGCACCGGATAGGGCTAATTTAACAAAAGCTTCTGAACTACCCACGGTATGGTTTATGACGGCATCTCTTGGCACATTGAAGTGATCATGCAAATATTTTTTATGCAGATCATCATACTGATCATACGATACCGCTGGTGCTTTTTTTAAAGTATGAAAGTTCACACCTTGAGAAAAATAACGCTGATAAAACTCCGGGCTGGCAACACACACATAGTCCATTCTACCTAAGTAGTCAGCATGACAACCAGGAATGGCTTGCGATTCTAAGCTTATTGCGCCAGCTACTTCGCCATTTTTAATTTTTTCGATCGTACGTGACTCACCGAAAACCGTCAGGTTCAACTCAACTTGCCGCGTTTTCATCGTATTCGATAACGCAGGAAGTAACCAAGTAGCCAAACTGTCCGCATTAGTGGCAATAGCTATTGAAACGGGCCGCGTATTCTCCTCATTCATCAATTCAGGCACCAGTTCATTTTCAAGCAAACACACCCTACGATACAGCCCTAGCAATTTTTTTCCCACCAGCGTTGGCCTTGGTGGCTGCTCTCGAATCAGGACCGGTTGGGCGATAAATCTCTCTAATTGCTTGATTCTTTGAGAAATAGCCGATTGTGAAATATAGAGATTTTCAGCGGCTCGTTCAAAGCTTCCTTGTTGCAGTACCGCATCTAATGCCTCAATCCATTTGTAATCTAGCCCTCTCATCCTAGGCTCCTTTTTATGGTTATTAGT
>NZ_NDIO01000263.1:0-10898 GCF_002241085.1 Vibrio sp. V03_P4A6T147 | reverse complement strand
TATAAAATAATGTTTAATCAAAAAAACACGCCAGTCTCAATGGCCGACAAAAACTATTACCGGGTCTTAGGCCTAACCATGCTTTTTTCGGGTCTATTGCTAAACCCAATATCTCAGGCTATTGCTGTTGAGTTTAGCGCGGATGCGGTAGCTGAGTCAGAGGGGCAGTGGTGGAGCACTTACACCTTAGCGATTAAAAATACAGGAGCAGAGTCAGCGGATATGCGCGATGCGGTAATCGAATTTGTATTACCCGTTGCGATTAACGATATAGGTTGGCAATCATCGGCGCTATCCCATCCTACGTGGAGTCTATCTCATACCGCTCAAGCGGGCGGTATTCTCCATTCAGTGGCGCTTAAATTCCCTGAAGGTGCTTGGGTTGACAGCGTTCTGAATGCCTCAGAATCACTCTCCTTGACGATCGCTTTTGCTGGTTCATTGGAAAACCTGAGTGCTTTTGAAGATTCTGTTATTGTGAAAATGGAAGGGGGCATCACACCACCGCCCGATTTTTCGCTAGATATTCTCTCTCCAGCGCCAAATTCAGTGGTATACACGGGCACAGACGTTAGCATTATGGCTCGTGTTGATGGTGAGAGTGCCGGTAAGCTTGAGTTTTGGGCTAACCAAGACAAAATTGCTCAACAACCATTGAAGCAAGGTGTCACCGAGTATCAGCAAGTGTGGCAACCGAAAGAAATAGGAGCCGCTTCCATTTCAGTTATCGCGTTCAATGAGGAAGGCGATAAGCTCTCTGAGCAAAGCGTGCCTGTTTCTGTCGAGTCAGAATCGACGGCGCCTAATCCTCCGGTCGTTGAGTTCATTTCCCCAGAAGCGGCATCATCCCACCCACAAGGTACAAGTTTGACGATCTCTGCTGAAGTGACCGATGCTGATAATGATCTGGCTACCGTTAAATTTTTTGCTAATGACACCGAAGTTTGCAGTATCGATGCCAAAACAGAGCAAGTGTTCTCTTGTGACTGGACCCCTCAAACGGCCGGAAGCGCTGCATTACGTGTTGAAGCGCAAGATGATGAACGGCATGTAACACAAAAAAATCTGACGATTACGGTTACTGATGTGAGTGGTAGTTGCGGTGACGTTGCTCAGTACCAAGATGGCGTGAGCTATCAAGTGGGAGATGAGGTAACCAATATTGGCCATATCTACGCATGTAAAATCGCAGGTTGGTGTGGTAACCCAGTATGGACACCGGGTACTGGGCATCCAAATTATCCAGATGCATGGAAAGATGCATGGAATGACGTTGGTGAGTGCGATCCTAACCCTGTTCCTGAAGTGCATGTTCAATCGCCAGAAAATGGACAAAAAATAGCACCCAATCAGCCATTTGAGGTGGTCGTTGAGGCGACCGACGATACCCAAGTGGCGCGTGTCGATGTTCAATTGAATGGCGAAGTCGTTGCAACATCCACCTCTTCTTCGGGCGATCTTTATACCATCACTGTGCCTGCTCAAGTTGAAGGACAATACACACTTACGGTTGCCGCGTATGACGATCAAGGCGCAAGTGCTCAAACTGCACCGATTTCGATTGCCATTACTGATAAAGATCTGCTGGTGTCACTCTCTTCCCCTGTAGACGGTTCAAGCTTCTTTGAAGGCCGAGCGATCTCAATCAAAGCGGATGCTAAGAGCTATGAAGGCGAGGTGGCGTCCGTGACGTTTATTGCCAACGGTAAGGTGCTGAATCAAGACACCGAAGCACCTTATGAATATGAGTGGATTGGAGCGCAAGCAGGCAACTACGCTATTTACGCAAAGGCGCTCAACAGTGCCAATCAAGAGCAAATGTCAGCCCCATCCAATATTACAGTGAAAGAGAGTACCGGTGGTGGTGGCCTTGCCGATAACCCAGACCGTGCCATTAGTTATCTCACTTCTTG
The DNA here is from genome assembly GCF_002241085.1 of Vibrio sp. V03_P4A6T147. Lineage (NCBI taxonomy): Bacteria > Pseudomonadati > Pseudomonadota > Gammaproteobacteria > Vibrionales > Vibrionaceae > Vibrio > Vibrio sp. V03_P4A6T147. The sequence continues at coordinate 8,985 of NZ_NDIO01000263.1, read as the reverse complement.
GGGATTAAACGATTATGAAAAACTGTTTAATTCTGAAGGTGACGGTTATTTATTATCGTTCGGTCAATGGGATGCTAGCGGTAACATTACGATTTCTGATGACATGGTGACCCCACCAAGTTACAACCCAGATTGGATGCCATCTCAGTACTTAGCGTGGTCAACCTTAAAACACGATAATAGCAATGTCACCATGATGGTCGCGTTTGGTGGTCAAACTTATGAAAGTATTTGGTCTGCGATTGGTAGCGATGCAAATCGGGAGGCGGTGGCCAATGGCCTCGTTGAATTGGTCAACAAACCCTTCCCTGTCTATAAGAAGAACCTAAAACCAGAAGAGGTGGTGGGTGACTGCCTTGCGACGGGGGGTGATGGCCAATGTGATTACAGCAAGTACCAATTAGCGGGTTATGTGCAAATTGATGGTCTTGACTTCGACTTCGAGAAAGCCGCGCGCATTACCGATAAAGAGAACCAAGACCTAACCGCATTGATTAAACTGATACGCCAAAAAGTGGGAGACAATAAAGTGTTGTCGCTGACCACATACCATGTCGGTGCTGATCCTGTGGCATGCATGGATTCAAGTGTGTTTGAAAATTGTTCTTACGTTGAGCCATCAGGTCGCTCGTCTCACCATGGTGAAGTGATCGATCTGTTACAAGCAACCAAGAACGATTTCGATTTCTTCAACGTCATGACCTATGACGCCGGCCAAAACTTCCTCTACGATGTCGCGATGGCTAATTACGCTCAATACATTGGAGATAAGTCGAAGATTGTTTTAGGCAATACGATCAATAGCCAGTGGGGGCCAAACGGCAATTTTGTGGAGAGCCGTGAAAACAACCTCAACCGTGCCAAGTGGCAAAAAGAGAATGGTTACGGTGGTTTCTTTATCTGGGCGTTGGGTTCAAATAATCAAAGTCTGAGCATGGAACAGCAAGTCGAGTATTTCAACGAAATGATCAGTGTCAGTAAGTAGCCTACATGGTTATTTTGTGAGTTAACTAGATAACGGAAGGCCATGGTGCCTTCCGTGTTTTTATCCATCGTCATCAACTTAATCTGAATCGCCGAAGCTGAAATAGAGAACCTCATGCGATATTTTTGATTTTTTATGAATGCTGTATTAGACATAACAATATTTAATTTTACTTAATGAAAATTTGGTCATTCCCAGCTCCTATTTTGCGGCCAGGCAACCAGTTACCCTCCACGCCATTACAACGTGACTACTTCAACGTTCATCGCTATATAAATACATAAAAACCAATAAGATTTTTTCCGTTACGGTGAACTTTGAATTACTTCATGCTCAGGCGAGTCGAAATCCATTGTAATAGAGCGACTCAATAGCCACAGTGGTGATGCGATGTTAGTTAGAAAGGTTTCTAGAGATTTGGCTTCTGCTCAAGCGCGAGAAAATTGGTTGGCGTATTGGCAACATTTTAGCCGTGAAAGTCAGGCGTTTTGTTCCGAGATTAACTGTTTAGCACCGTCTTCTCAGGCGATGTTGGTAAAATGCGATAAAGATGAGGAAGGGGTGTTTGTGATCCCACTTTGTCAGTGTCATAGCGACAACTTAGAAGGGGTGCTGGAAATAGGGGAGAGTACCGAAGTGCTCCCCTTCCATTACACGTTATAAATCAAAGCGGTAGTTAGCGTTTTTGGTAAAGCCGCTCAGGACGACCTACCCGACCATGCTGGATACAAGCTTCCAGAAAACCACTGGCCACACAATATTCAAGATAACGTCTGGCGGTGGTTTTGCTGATCCCAATCGCTTGTCCTAACAACTCTGCGGTGTACGCGGTTTGTGGTTCATGGTGATAAATCTCTTGGATTTTGATCAAAGTAAGTTCATCTATCCCTTTGGGTAAACTATCTAGTTGCTCAGTTTTAGCCTGAAAATTAAACAGTTCATCAACGTGGCGCTGATTGACGCTGTCATTAGCGCGCAGCGAGCTAGTGTATTTTAGATAACGCTCCAGCGAGTTTTGCACTCGATCATAGGCAATTGGTTTTAACAAGTAATCAAATACTCCGCAGCGAACGGCTTCGCGTACTGTCTCCATATCGGAAGCGGCAGTGATAAAAATCACATCTGGTGCTTGCGGTTGATGAGTTAGCTCCTTTAAAAACTCTATGCCACGACCATCGGGTAGGTAGTTATCTAAAAAAATCAGTTTAGGCTTGAGAATGCGCACCATGTTACGTGCTTCATTAATACTTTGTGCCACGCCAACAGGGCGAAAGCGGGTAGTTTGTTTGAGATAAAAGCTGTGCACATCAGCAATGCTCGTTTCATCCTCTACGATCAATACGTCGATTAATTCCATCATAATCAGCTCTTATTATGCCCTTCAGCTAGTGGTAAGTGGTTTTCCGCCACAAGTGTTTTGGGTCGATTGGGAATAAAAATAGAAAAAATAGTCCCTTGCGGCTCTGCACTGTCGATAAGTATCGAACCATGAGCCTGAGTGACAAATCGATGAACAAGGTAAAGTCCAATACCGTGTCCTTGCTGGTTTTTGCTACTCACTCCCTTGAGAAACAAGGTTTGGGCAATGTCGGCAGGAATGCCATTGCCATTATCTGCCACTTCAATCACCAACTCTTCACCGTTATCGGTCAGCAGCAGCGATATGGTTTTATTGTTGTTTGGGTTTTTTAGCGTCGCTTCAAATGCGTTATCCAGTAGGTTACCGAGCACTGCCGCCAGCTCATCTGACGTCATGCATTGCGGCTCTTGATGTAGATGTGACATCGGGTCGAACTCCAAGCACAGCCCTAGCTCTTTGGCACGGCTGTATTTACCGAGCAGTAATCCTGCGATCACTTTAGGATGAAAGGTCTGGGAGATGAAATCGATCAGTTGCTGCTGCTCGGCCGTTTCACGGCGAATGGTTTTGACGGCTTCATCGTATGCGCCGATTTGAATTAACCCGCCGATGGTGGAGAGGCGGTTAGCAAACTCGTGGCTCATTACGCGTAGGTTATCGTTGTGCTGACGGATCTGGCTAAGCTGGGAAGTCAGCGTATTGAAGTCGTTGCGGCGACGAAAACTCACCACCCAACCAATTTGCTGTTGCCCTGAATTGATTGGCACACGGTTCGCCACCAAGGTTTCACCATTACAGCTAATCAGTTCATCTTGCTGGCTGGTGCTGTTTTGCTGTGCTAACTGACCAAACGGACTAGCACCCATGAAAAAGTAAGTCGGAGTGATGAACTCTTGAACATTACGTCCAATCAGATGATTCGGTTGGTGGGCAATGCCAAGAATATTCAGTGCCTTAGCGTTCACAGAAAGGATTTCACCTTTCAAGCTAATCGCAACTATTCCTTCATACACACTTTGTAGAATGGATTGCTGCAGGTTGAGGTTCATGGCGATCTCTTCCGGCTCCATATTGAACATCTGTTGCTTGATATGGCGGGTAAACAGCCAAGCGCTCAATCCAGAAAGCAGCATGAGTAGGGCCACAGTACTGAGCATTGGATAGGAGTAAATGCGTAGCCAATCACTGATATGATCGAGTAAATAGCCCACAGAAACCACACCCAGAACCTGTCCGGAAGGTGAGACAACAGCAGCCTTACCGCGAATTGCCCAGCCTAGGCTGCCTTTTTGGGTTGAGGTGTAATATTCGCCCTCTTTTAACGCTCTACTGCTGTCACCGCCTTGCATGGGTAAACCAATTTTTCGCTCATCTGGATGGGCAATGCGAATACCATTGGCATCGCCAATCACAATAAAGTTGGCATCTGAAATGCGTTGTAGGCGATCGATTTTAGTCTGTACTTCGGTGAGACGATTTTGTTGGATTAGGGCAATTAAATTGGGGTCAGTCGCAATCTCACGCGCTTGAATCAGAGCCTTAGTGCTGATCTGATCTTGTAGGGTTTCACTAAGAGTTTGATGGAAAAAGCCGGCTACCAGCAAAAGCTGGATCACTACCATAGCAACCAGTAGTGCACCGACCCTTTGCTGAAACGAAAGAGTCTGGCAGACTTTGGTGTGTAAAAAGTGGGCTAGTGATATTTTCATGCCGGCGAGTCTATCCTTGCTATAAGTGAGGCTTATTGATTGGAGTCTAAGAAACACCAATCAATAATGTCTATCCCATCACATATTTGATCATAACTCCTGCCGCTACTGCAGAGCCAATGACCCCAGCGACGTTTGGTCCCATGGCATGCATCAGCAAAAAATTCTGCGCGTTGGCTTCTAGCCCGACCTTGTTGGAGACGCGTGCCGCCATCGGCACGGCAGAAACTCCGGCTGAACCAATCAGTGGGTTGAGTTTGGTGGTGGAGAAACGGTTCATCAGTTTAGCCATCAAAACCCCTGCGGCAGTACCGACACAAAACGCAACAATACCGAGCACCAAAATGCCGATAGTTTGTGGCTGGAGGAATTTATCCGCCATCAGTTTCGAACCGACTGATAGGCCAAGGAAAATAGTCACTATGTTAATCAGTGCGTTTTGCGCTGTGTCGGATAAACGCTCCACCACACCACACTCACGCATCAAGTTGCCAAAGCAGAACATACCGAGCAGTGGCGTTGCAGAAGGCAGTAAGAGCGCAATCAAAATCAGTAACAGCAGTGGAAAGCCAATTTTTTCTAGCTTGTGTACCTGGCGCAGTTGATGCATCTGAATTTTGCGTTCTTCTTGCGTGGTCAGCGCACGCATTATCGGCGGCTGAATCATAGGCACTAACGCCATGTAAGAGTAGGCTGCGACCGCAATTGCCCCCAACAATTCAGGTGCGAGCATGCTCGAGACGTAAATTGCCGTAGGGCCATCCGCACCACCTATGATGCCAATCGCCGCAGCTTGCGCCACGCTAAAATCCATTACCCCTAAACTGCTTAATGCCAATGCACCCAGTACGGTAGTGAAAATACCAAACTGAGCCGCCGCACCGAGCAGCAGGGTTTTGGGGTTAGCGAGCAGTGGACCAAAATCCGTCATTGCCCCTACGCCCATAAAAATGAGTAGAGGCCCAACTCCGGAAGCGATAGCCAGGCTATAGAACAGATAAAGCATGCCATCGCTGTACTGATACTGCTCGGCGAGCAAGTGCAAGGTGGTCATTTGTAGTGGCGTTGCGCTACTCAATGCTTGCTTAATGTCCAAAGGCATGTACGAGCTAAGTTGTAGTACTTTTGAAAAGGCCGTCATCACTTCCGGTTTGGCGGCATACAAGGCATTTTCTATCGCCGACATGGCAAGCCCTGCATCAGGCAGATTAGAGAGAATGCCACCAAACCCAATAGGCACTAGTAGCAAAGGCTCAAAGCGTTTAAAAATAGCCAGATAGAGCAGCGTTAAACCGACAAGGATCATGATGGCTTGCCCCCACTGGAGGTGGAATAGGCCAAAATCACGCACCATAGCTAAAACGTTTTCCATTATTTTTGTCCCTGATTATGCTAGTACTAGCAAGGCTTCGCCGACTTGTACTGCATCGCCTTCATTGACTTCAATGACACTGATCACTCCAGCACGTGGTGCGCGGATTTCAGTTTCCATCTTCATCGCTTCTAAGATCAGCAGGACATCGCCTTCAGCCACTTCATCACCTGCTGCTGCATGAATTTTCCAGATATTGCCAGAAAGGGGTGCTGCGAGGTTTTCACCTTCTGCTGCACTCGGTACTGGTGCGTTATTGGCCGACGCTGCTGGCGCGACATGTGTCAGCTCGCCGCCTTCATCTACCTTCACCACATAGCTTTGGTTGTTGACGGTAATGGTGTAGACACCGTTACTTGCGACGGACTGACTTTCCACTGACGCGGCTTTGGCTTTTGCCGCAGGCATTTGAGAGGCGTCACCAGTTTTTGCTGCTTGTGGTGCGGGTTCAAATGCTTCTGGGTTATGGCGATTCGCGAGGAACTTCCAACCCACTTGGTCGAACAGCGCAATGGTCAGCACATCATCAATCGCATTCTCGGCGAGGGTTATGTGTTGCTTTTTGGCTTGCTGCAATACGCGGTCTTGCAAGGTTGGCATTTCTGCAGTAATCAAATCAGCGGGGCGGCAAGTGATGGGCTCAGCGCCAGCTAATACTCGGGCTTGCAACTGTACGTTGACCGGCGCAGGTGTTTTACCGTATTCACCTTTCAGTACTCCGCTGGTTTCTTTGGTGATGGTTTTGTAACGCTCACCCATTACGACGTTGATCACCGCTTGTGTACCCACGATTTGTGACGTCGGAGTCACTAGTGGCAAAAAGCCAAGCTCTTCACGTACACGCGGGATCTCTTCGAGCACTAAATCGAGTTTATCCAGTGCGTTTTGCTGTTTGAGTTGGCTTTCCATGTTGGTCAGCATACCGCCCGGGACTTGCGCCACCAAAATACGTGCATCACTGCCTTTCATCATGCCTTCAAAGGCGTGGTATTTTTTGCGTACATCGCGGAAATAGGTCGCAATATTTTCGAGCTTAGCGATATCCAACCCGGTGTCGTAGCCCGTGCCTTGCAAGGTGGCGACCAGAGATTCCGTCGCTGGATGACCATAAGTGCCACTCATGCTGGAAATCGCGGTATCGACCCGATCAACGCCCGCTTCAATCGCTTTGAGTAAGGTCATATCGGCAAGGCCAGCAGTAGAGTGGCAGTGCAGATGTAATTCGACATCCACTTGTCTTTTCAGGGTTGAGATTAACTCTTCGGCAGAATACGGGGTTAAAATGCCGGCCATATCTTTAAGGGCAATAGAATCGACACCCAGCTCCGACAGTTGCTGTGCTATGTCGACCCAAGTTTGTAAATTGTGCACTGGGCTTGTGGTGTAACAGAGCGTGCCTTGCGCATGTGCGCCCATCTTTTTCACCGCTTGTAGAGCTTGTTGCATGCTACGCACATCATTCATCGCATCGAATACGCGAAACACATCCATGCCATTTTTCACTGCGCGCTCGACAAAGGTATCCACTACATCATCAGCATAGTGACGATAGCCGAGTAGGTTTTGTCCGCGCAGTAGCATTTGCAGTGGCGTATTGGGCATGGCTTGTTTGAGCAAGCGTAGGCGTTGCCATGGGTCTTCGCCTAAAAAGCGGATGCAACTGTCAAAAGTCGCGCCTCCCCAACATTCCAAAGACCAATAGCCGATCTGATCTAATTGCTGCGCAATCGGCAGCATGTCGTCAATCCGTAAGCGAGTGGCAAAAAGAGATTGGTGAGCGTCGCGTAATACGACATCTGTTACACCTACGCGTTTAATCGCCTGAGTCATCTGTTATTTCTCCTTCACTAAGATAATTTTTGTTGTGCTTTATGGTGATGGATAGCTGCAGTGAGCACCGCGAGCAACTCACCTTGGTTTTGTTTGGATTTAGCCTTATTGGCTGGTGTTTTTTTATTGCCCGTTTTGGTTGGTACTTGAGGCGGGGCAAAACGTACAATCAAGTACGACATGGTGCGAGTTGCAAATACTAAGAAAATCAAAAAGATGAACACAAAGCCCATCCCCAGGGTCAGCAAATTAATCCCTTCGAGGAATAGTGAGGTTGATTGCATAGTCACTTCCAGTGATAAAAACAGGGTTGAAAATAGGGAGAAAAAAGAGGCGCGCTAGGCGCGCCAAATAATCCCAAGGAGCAAGGGTTAAAGAGTTAAACAAACATACCGAACACCACGCTGGCGATAACGAGCACAATGCCGCCACCCAGACGTGAAGAGATTTGTGCGTAAGAGAGCAAATTCATACGGTTAGAGGCCGCGAGCACTTCAAGGTCACCAGAACCGCCGCGATTAGCCATACACAGACCTGCGGTGATAGAGGATTCAATAGGATAGAAGCCCATCGCCCAACCACCTAAAGCAGCACCCAAAGTCGCCCCAAGTACAATAACAGTGGCAATAATCACGTTAGTAAAGGTTAAGGCATTGATGATTTCCGCCAGATCGGTGTAAGCAATACCAACGCCGACCATCAATAGCCACAGCATCTGTTTTGAGAAGAAATTCGACAGGCGTTTCGCGCCCTCTTTGATTTCATCACTGCACAAACCCGCCGCGTTAAGGATGGCGATGATCACCACCATGTAAGCAAAAGTGTGGATCTGAATCGAGCCAAAACCGGGCAGAATTTCTTTCGATAAAGCGTAAGAGAAGGTGTACACACATGCGGCCAGCATTAAACCAATCGCAATTTCACGGTGAGTGATATTAAGATTTTGGGCTTCTTCATTGACGTCTAGTTTTGAGCTGCGTACTAGCTCGCCATTGCCAGTTAATAATGGGATCTTTTCACCAATAATGTTCAGAGCAGCAGCTACGATGATAGCCACTATATTAGCGATAGTTAAAATGGCGACCGCTACTGAGTAGTATTGTTCTTTTGAACCACCAGTGACCGATTCATATATCTCGGAAAGTGGAATTGCACCTGCGCCATTACCACCGCCCATAATCGGCAGCACATACAGCATCATGATGCGATCAGGGGTGATACCAAATACGAGGCCGATAGCGATACCAAATATCGCCGCACCGGCAACCGCAGCCAGAATGGTCGGAATGTAACCGGCTAGAGAGCGGATCAGTAGTTTACGGTTGACCGCCAAAATGGAGCCAGTAATGAGTACTGCGATGAACAGATCCAAGAACTTGCTCTTATCCATCACTTCGGTCACGGTTTTTATTTCACGGTCGCTGAGCCAGCCCATGTGGACGAACCAAGCAGCAACCAAGAAAATCATTACCGGTGCACCGCCGATGTATTTATTAAAAATAGGTAGGCGTTTGCCAACTTCGCCAAATATCGCGCCGATGACAAACATAAAAGAAAAACCACCGACCAGACCGCTAGGTAAAGTGTCAGTAATATGGGCGGCTAATACAGTGATCAGTAAAAATAAAAATAAAGGGAGTGGAGTGCCAAATATTTTTATCTGGCTTAGATTCAATCCACCTTTTGACTTTTTATCTAAATATAGGGTTTTTTCGTTCATGTGTTGATT
>NZ_NDIO01000377.1:0-11037 GCF_002241085.1 Vibrio sp. V03_P4A6T147 | reverse complement strand
GTATTTGGGGGCCTTATGGATTTACAAGTGGTTGTTCAGCCTGCGTCAGTAAGCGAAGTGGTGGGGGATGTTATTGCTGTCGATGCCAAAGGTAACGCGCGTCAAGTGACGGTGGGTGACTCCTTGATGAAAGGTGAAATCTTAATCACGGTTAATCATTCATCGGTCACTTTGTTTATCAATGGGCAAGTGGCGGTGGTCGAACAAAACTGCGTCGCGTGCTTTGGTGACACGGTGTTAGAACACGATACATCAATAGATCTGATCCAGTTTCCTGTCGCGGGCGACATTAACGCTGATCTCACCCAACTTAATGAGGCCAATTTTGATGCGGATAATATAGCCGCTATTCAACAAGCCATTTTAGATGGCCAAGACCCGACCCAAATACTTGAAGCAACCGCCGCCGGAGCCGGTGGTGAAGGCTCTGCAAATGCTGGCTTCATCACCATTGATTACAATTTTGCAGAAGTATTGGCGAGTACGTTTTTCGAAACTGCAGGGCGTGATGCTCAGCAATCATTGACTGAAACGAATTTGAGTCCGTTGCGTTTTACCGCTGGGGGTGAATCATTATCAGCGGCATTAGTTGAAGGTTCGCTCTCACTAAATTCGTATCCACAATCAGTGACGGCAAATGTTTTAATCGCGGCGGGAGATCTGCCACTGGATGCCGCCTCTTTTGTCCCTGAATCCCTTTCATTAGCTGCGCTATTGTCAGAGCTGAATAGCGATATTACTTCGGCTGGGCGATCAGTAAGCTTTCGTTATGATGCTACGGCTAACTATATTGTCGGTGAACTTGACGGCAATGAAGTGCTACGGATTGATTTAGTGGCGACGTCTGTCGGTAAAGACATCAACTTAGAGATAGTGACGACCATTAGTCAACCGATTGACCATGTTCCCTCCGTGGGAGGTGGCTTAGTTTCTTTTGCTAATGATCAAATTGCGATTCAATTCGATGTAACCGGTTCTGATGCGGGTGGAAATCCTATTCGCTCGCCGATTTCTATCGCAATCAGTATTGGTGATGGTAATAACCCTGTTATATCCGATGAACCGTCGACGTCCGTTTATGAGGATAATTTGGCAAATATCGGTTCGGATGCCAGTGCTTCACAGACGATTACCGTTTCAGGACAGTTTGATACTCAATTGGGTTCTGATCAAATTGAAAGTTATCAGTTGGATTTAAGTGCTAATCCGTTGGCGGGGTTAACCTCGGCTGGTGTCGTGGTGCAATTGGCCTCTTCCTCGTCATCGAACGGGGTTTATACCTATCAGGCGAGCGCTAATGGCCAGCCTATTTTTGAGTTGATATTAAACCCAGACGGTCGTTACCAGTTTACGTTACAAGGCGCGCTGGATCATCCAGCCAATAGTGATGAGTTATTACTCAACCTTTCGGTATTGGCAACCGATTATGATGGTGATAGCTCTGAAAGTGTGCGTTTACCAATCAACATTATTGACGATAAACCTGAAATCATTGGTGTGGATGCGCTCAGCGTTGACGAAGACGATTTAGCGTCAGGCTCAGACAGCAGCAAAGAGCCGTTGTTCGCCGAAGGCTATTTCACCACCACTCAAGGGGCCGATACGGTAGTGAGTTATCAGCTTGATACCAGCATCAACCCCATCGCTGGGTTAACCTCGCAAGGTGAAAGTGTGGTATTGGGCGCGGCGACAGTTGATGCCAACGGTAACTACCTCTATCAAGCAAGTACTACCCCAAGCGGTCAGACGGTATTTAGCTTAGTGCTTAACGCAGATGGCAGTTATCGTTTTACCTTACAAGGGCCAATTGACCATGCGCAGGGGAGCGATGAGCTACTGGTGAATTTCAAGGTGGTTGCAACTGACTATGATGGCGACAGCGCCAACATTCTGCTGCCTGTCACCATTCATGATGATCAGCCAATCATCGCGGGTGTGCAAGCGCTCAGCGTTGACGAAGACGATTTAGCGTCAGGCTCAGACAGCAGCAAAGAGCCGTTGTTTGCAGAGGGAATCTTTACCACTCAAAGCGCGGATAAGGTGGTGAGCTATCAGTTGGATACCAGCAGTAACCCGCTTGCAGGACTAACTTCGCAAGGTGAAGCGGTGAGTTTGGGCGCGGCGACAATCGATGCCGACGGCAACTACCACTATCAAGCTAGCGCTGCACCGAGCGGCAATGCAGTGTTTAGTTTGGTGCTCAATGCGGATGGTAGCTATCGTTTTACCCTGCAAGGTCCGATTGACCATGCGCAGGGGAGCGATGAGCTGCTGGTAAATTTCAAGGTAGTGACAACCGATTATGATGGCGACAGCGCCAACATTTTGTTGCCCGTCACCATCCATGATGATCAGCCAATCATCACCGGAGTGCAAGCGCTCAGTGTTGGCGAAGACGATTTAACGTCAGGCTCAGACAGCAGCAAAGAGTCGCTGTTCGCTGAGGGAATGTTTACCACTCAAAGCGCCGATAAGGTGGTGAGCTATCAGTTGGATACCAGCAGTAACCCGCTTGCGGGCTTAACCTCGCAAGGCGAAGCGGTGATCTTGGGCGCGGCGACAATCGATGCCAATGGTAACTACCACTACCAAGCCAGCACCACACCTAGTGGCAATGCGGTGTTTAGCTTAGTGCTCAATGCGGACGGCAGTTACCGTTTTACTTTGCAAGGTCCGATTGATCACGCCGCAGGCAGCGATGAGCGACTGGTGAATTTCAAAGTGGTGGCGACGGACTATGATGGCGACGCCTCTGACATTCTACTGCCTGTCACTATTGTGGATGACAAGCCAACGATTGTCGGCATTCGCACCGGTAGCGAGCAGAGCGTGGATGAAGATGACTTAGCCACGATCGGTTCTGATCGTTCAGACAGCACCGTTATTGCTGGGCACTTTGATGTGATTGACGGGGCCGATGGTATTGTCAGTTATCAAGTGTCTGATCTCACCACGCCTGTCGAGAATTTAACGTCTGGTGGTCAAGAGATAGAGATCATCCAAATTTCAAGCAGTAATGGTGTCACTGTTTATGAGGCGGTGATTAAGAATACGACGGATGTGGTTTTTCGTCTCACGTTAAATGGCTCGGCCGATAGTTACCAATTTGAACTGCTTAAAGCCATCGACCACCCGACGGGTAATGGTGAAAATAGTTATATTTTAGATCTTCCGATTACCGCAACTGATAGAGATGGCGATGTTTCAGCGTCAGCGAGTTTGCCAATATCGATTGTTGATGATATTCCAACTTTGCATGATAAAAGCATCACTAGTGTTGAAAATACGGCGATAAAAACAGTCAATTTATTTAGCCAAGACAACAATACCTCACCGGATACTCAAGGTGCAGATCATGGTGCGATCACTAAATTTGTGGCCGTTGATGAAGCGGGTCGGGATATTCAATTTAGAGAGGCTAACAGCGTAAGTTTAGCTAATGAAGTTCAACTTAACGGAGTAACCAAAACAGTCACGGTTGTCGAAATAAAAAATGGTGTTGAGCGCGATTTAGGCACACTGACGATAACGCCTAACGGTAACGCGGCATTTAAACCAGTTGCTAGCCTTGAACATGGTGATGATCCGACCATTTCATTTACTGTCGATGTCACTGCGCAAGACTTTGATGGCGATGCCTCAACCGAACAGTTGAACATCAATATTCTTGATAGAAATGCCACCATCACGGTTGCTAACGTGATTGGCGCTGAAGATGCAGGACGCGATGGCGTCACTATTCCGTTGAGCGACCCCAATCAAATCACTAATAGCCAAGATAACCAATCCGGCTTAAATACTTCACCGCTTAAAGTGGATTTGCAGATCAATCTTTATGATTTGGATCGCAATGAATCGATTGGTGATGTAAAAATCACGGCCAGCAACGCGCATGGCGATTTTTACTATCTCAATAGTTCGGATGTTTATGTCAAATTAGAGCTAGTCAGTGGACGATTTGTTTTGCCCGCAGATGCGGTGGAGCAAAGCTTAACAGGCAGTGTTGCTAAGATTGAAAACTTGTATTTTGTGCCTGACCGTCACTATGCCAGCGCTAATGGTGGCTTCCAACTCAATATTACTGTGCAGGTTTTGAATAATGGCCTGCACGATCATAATGTGAACGGGAAATTGCGCATTGAGGTGGAAAGTGTGGCCGATATTGCGACTTGGAACTCAAGCAGCCAATTTCATTATGATGCAGTAGAAGATAGTGACAATATTACTCTCGATGTTTTAGCGCAGACACAAGATAACAGTACCCCCGAAATAATCCTGTATGAGATCCGCTTTACTCAAGGTGAAGGTGAGGCGCAGCTAGTTTATGCCGATGGTACGCCGGTTGTAATGAGCTCGGATGCTTCAGGTCACTATTATCTTGTTAGCGCGAGTAACATTAATCAAGTGCAAGTTGACCCTAATGATAATTTCAGTGGTCAGATCAAACTTGATATTACAGCGATCACGACCGAGCAAAATAACGCTCACGTTGGTAAAGAGAGCGCCCGATCAGAAACGAAAGAAATCGTGATAGATGTTAGCCCTGTTGCCGATATGGGTAGCTTCTCTGTCAATCGAATCAATGTTTTTGAAGATAATGCCGCTACGCAAAATACCGTTGACCCCACCACAGATCACGATCCCTTGTTATTAAGTGAAGTCATTACGATGGCGGGATCCGTTGATTCTGATGGTTCAGAAACACTCTATGTGCGTCTCTCTGATTTTTCAGAAACAGGTGTGACACTGATTTGGTTGGGAACCGGAGCCAGCGAAATATCACAAATAACCGATGCCAATGGTCATACTTATTATGAAGTTCCTGAACAATATCTTGACCAAGTTGAAGTGCTACCCCCATTGCATAGCAACGCTGATTTTACCTTCTCTGTTGAAGGGATTATTAAAGATAGCGTCAATCTTTCTACGGGTGTGGTGACAGATGAAATATCGTTAGGTGCTAAGACGGTTAATGTTTCAGTTAAGGGCGTAGCAGACATTCCAACCATTGATTTTCACTCAAACAGTACTAACACTTGGAATGAATTTAGTGAAAATGGTCTGCAAGTGATTGAAACGACGATTGATGAAAATCAATCCGTTGGCTTTGGCTTTAGTGTGTTATCCGGTGAGCTTGCGGATAATCCAACTGACAGCTCTGAGTCGATCACCGTTTTGCTGTCGAACATTCCAGATGGTGTCAAACTGTATGATAGTGTTGGTAGCGTGATTAACTTGGTATTTGTTGGTTACGATACTGCGCAGCAACCTATTTATCAGGCGAATCTAACTTCAGCGCAGGTTGATTCAGGTATTCGAGTTGAGCCATCTCATTCATCGACCGAAAACATCAACATCAAAATGACCACCATCGTTACTGAAAATGATGGACATACGCGTCAAATTGAGTCGGAAATTCGCATTAAAGTGGCACCGGTGATTGATGTTGTTGACAACTATCAATCACACTCGCTTGGTAACGAGGACAGCCGCATTAATATTCATTGGCAGCCAGAAGAGGAACAACATCTTGATGCTGATGAATATTTTGCCTCTGTTACACTTTCTGGCTTCCCAGCAGGTAGTACTATTTACGTCGATGGTGTTGTCACGACCTTAGATAGTGATGGCAAGCTCATTTTGACCCCCGCACTGGGACAGAGCGAGCAAGATTTCTCAGCGCAAGTGCTGACAACTGGTTACGTTCAAGTTCAGCCACCAGAGCACTCCAGTACTGATTTTACCTTGAGCACTGAGATTGTGGTGAAAGAACAAGACAACGAATACGTCGATGCAATCAATTCTGGCGAAGGTATTGCTTCGAAAGTCATTCACGGCTCTGTTGATGTTACGGTAAGGCCGATAGTTGAAGCTGATGGACAACTGCGTGTTGAAGACAACGGCGTAGTCACAAATAAAGCTGTCGCAGATGCCTCTGGTGCTATCTACTTTACTATTAATGATGCGGCCGGCGGCGAGCCTAATGCGAACGTTATACGCTTTGATAATGCAGACACTCAATCGACAGAAGGTTACCAATCATTAGAAGTGGTCGACCAACTGGTGGTGCGTTTTAGCAATATTACGCCACAGGTACTTGATCAACTACTGATTACTGGTGCAATTAATAATGGGGATGGCTCATGGACCATTGTTGATGAGCAGAATTTCAGTGTAAAAGCACCGAATGGCCTGACATTGAGTAGTGGTAACGATCCTGATGGTGATGGTTATAACGACATCACTGTGACCATTTTTGCCCAAGTGTATGACCAAGGGGAAGACAGCTCTGAAGCCAAAGTAGTTCGACAAGTGCAATCAGAGATCACCTTGCAATTTCCGCTCACTGCTACGGGCAATAACACGGTAGCGGCTGACATTACTTTAGTTGGCAATGCGGATGATATTGTATTAGGCATCGAAGATAACGCTATTAATTTAGGTCAGCAAATCCAAGATAAATTGATGGTGAGCGCTTCAGGTTTTGATGGTGTAGAAGATGAGCTCAGTATTGTCATCGCGCAAAGTGTGCTGCCAGCGGGCGCAAGTTTATCTGGTGGTCATTTTGACTTCGTTGATGGCTTGTATGTATACAAAGGTACCGTTAATACCGATGGCTCGATTTCAGGGTTAGAAAATCTGCATCTGCATCTGCCCGAAGATTACGCGGGCGACTTTAATTTGCCGATCACTTTTGTAACGACAGACACGGCTTCTGGTGATGAAAAAACCTTCAGTACGCAAATCCCAGTGGCAGTTTCTCCGGTAGCTGATGTTCCCGGAACGCATCAACCGCAAGATGATGACATTACCCCTAAAGCGACATTGACTGTGGAAGGTTCGCTTGGGTTAGATGCAAATCATCAGCCGACTTCAAGCTCGTCCGACGTTCCGACCAATGACGGCACCGGGTATGAAGATGGTATTATTCATCTTTCGCTCGACATTGACCTTGCTGATATTCGCAATAGCGCTACGGAAGGACAAGAGGTGCTGAGCGAAGTCACCTTAACCCTACAAGGAACCAATATCGGAACCTTTGTTGATGCGCAAGGCAATGATCTCGGTACCAGTATCACTTTTAGTCAGCCTCAGCTACCTGCGGCATTAGACAATGTTTATTTCAAACCCGCACCCAATTATCCGACTGGCGATGATGATAATACCGTCAACATTACCGTGGCGGGGAAAGTGACTGATATCACGCAATTTGATGATACCAATGCCAATGCGTTGGGTGTGGCTAATACTGATGCTGATAAACCATTTACCACACAAGTAAGTTTTGATGTGACGCCAGTGGTAGACGAAGTCATTATTTCCAGTGGTGGTAGCAGCAATATTGAAGTGAGCGGTCTGGAAGATGAGTGGATTGTCCTTTCTAAACCGGGTTCCGAATTTACCGTTGATCTGACCGATACAGATGGCTCTGAGGTATTTGTGTCGATCAAGCTTACTGGGGTGCCGACGGATTTTGTCGTGAGTTCTCTCTCTTCTGACTATACCGTGAAAAATAATGGTGGTGGTGAGTGGAGCATTCAGATTAACAACCCAGCACAAACCTCGATCAATTTATCCGATATTGCGATGAAACCTGCGAAGAACTTTAGTGGCGAAGTGGAAATCGGCATCAAGGTCTTCACCCAAGAATCCTTGCTTGGTGTGCCAGTAGAGCATAACGGCAGCTTTAGATTAGATATTACGCCCGTTGGGGATGTGGTGGATGTTGAACCAGTGGCTAACGGCGCTGGCGATGAAGGCGTTGACATTGAAATTGATATCAACGCGCAAATTATCGATAAAGCCGATTCCATTGCAGCCGGTGCGAACCATAGTGAAAACTCGCCAGAAACGTTGCGAATTGAAGTTTCCGGGGTGCCAGATGGAGCAAGTATTGCATTGCCTGATGGCACGCTGGGGACTTACATCGGCGGTGGCGTATGGTTGTTGAATGCCGATGCGCAAAGCTTAGATAAACTGATTTTTAATTCTGGTGATTGGCATAAGGACACTTGGGCGGGAGATCTGACGATTAAAGTACAGTCGGTCGATACAGGGCTGGACGGTACTGAACATTTGGGGCCTGCGCGTGAGTTTACTGTTTCAGTTGATGTTCAGGCGGTCAATGATGCGCCCACCATTGATAGTGCTACGGTCACCACAACGATTGATGAAGAGGCGGGGCAAAAAGTTACCGGCTTGAGTGTGAGTGATGTCGATTATGCAGGCTCACATGCCAACGACCCCATGACGGTGATTTTGAGCGTGAGCGAAGGTTTGCTCAGTGCCGTGATCCCCGCGTTAAGTTCTGTCACGCAGAGCACCAATTTGGCTGGAGAACTCGTCCTACAAGGCACGTTATCGGATATCAACGCACTACTTAATAGCAGCGATCCCGCCAGCGGCGTTTTTGTTGATGCCACCGCGATTGGTAGTGACCATATTGATCTGACAATTAAGGCCAATGATGGTGGTGTTTATGCCGACAATGTTTCTGGTATGGCGCTAGAAGAGACAGAAACCGTCAGTATTGCGGTGACGCCCAAAGCCAATACGCCGATATTAACCCTTGATCCGAGCTTTAATTATATGAAGCAGACGTATGTTAGCCAAAGTATCAGCGCTCAAGGTATTGCATTGCTGGGGTTAATCGCGGCATTAACGGATAGCCATGAAGTGTTGTCATTGGAGATC
This sequence comes from Vibrio sp. V03_P4A6T147, assembly GCF_002241085.1. NCBI lineage: Bacteria > Pseudomonadati > Pseudomonadota > Gammaproteobacteria > Vibrionales > Vibrionaceae > Vibrio > Vibrio sp. V03_P4A6T147. The sequence goes on along the minus strand of NZ_NDIO01000377.1, from coordinate 2,343 downwards.
GACAGTCTGCCAAGTGGCGCTACGCTTTCTAGTAGCTCGGGCAGCGTGACTGAGCAAAGCGGGGTGTGGATTGTTTCCGCTGATGCTATCGACGGATTACAGGTTAGTGGGCTCGATTTAGGGCAACACACTCTGTCGGTAGCGGCTATCTCAACAGAAACGGATGGTAGCCGTGCAGCCTCTGCATCAATTGATATTGCGATTGAAGTATTGCCTGACGGCAGCACGATTGATCAATCAACGAACGGGGATGATGCGCAATTGCTCGCCGGTAATGTTGGAGCGCAGTTGCTAGGAGGCAGTGGTCATGATCACCTTGAAGGTGGCGATGGTGATGACTCTTTAGTGGGTGGTGGCGGAAATGATACCTTGATTGGCGGGCTTGGTGCCGACATCTTAACCGGGGGAAGTGGCGCTGACATATTTAAATGGACGCTCGATACTGTTGATGAGCAAACCGACACTATCACTGATTTCAACGCTGGTGAAGGTGATGTGATCGATCTCACTGATGTTGTGGCCGATTTACATTTGCCCATGGATCAACTGCTCGTTTCGCTACACACTTCTCATCAGATAGAAGCGAAAGTGATGACCAACACGACGGATGTGGAATTGGAAATTCTGACGGACAATAACGTACACCAAACCATTGTGGTGCAAGATCTTGCCAGCCAATTCAATTTTGATGGCATGGCGTCGATTGACATTGTTGGCTTCTTATTGGACAACAACATTATCAAGCATGACGTTTAAATAAAGAAAAGAGCAGTTAAATAAAGAAAAAGTGCACCCAACGGCTTCAGGCTCAGTTGGGTGCACTTTTTTATTTAGCAGTAAACACACCCCAGCGCTGTATCAGTCTGGGGCATTTACAGTGGGTTAACCAATGATGATTTGGCTCAGCACATAACCTAAACAGCACGCACTCACGACGCCAATTAAACCGACGGACATGAACGAGTGGTTGAAGTAGTACTTACCGATTTTGGTGGTTCCTGTGGTATCAAAGTTGACCGTTGCAATATCTGACGGATAGTTTGGAATGAAGAAGTATCCGTACAGTGCGGGCATTAATCCCACCAGTAGCGCAGGTTCTAAACCTAGCCCGAGGCCTACAGGTAACATCATCACCGCTACTGCGGCTTGTGAGTTCACCACAACAGAAACAATGAATAGTGCAAGCGCGAAGGTCCAGTGATGGTCGGTAACCATCTCAACAATGCCTGATTTAAACTGCGGCATCGCGTATTGGAAATAGGTATCCGACATCCAAGCGATACCGAAGATGGCAATTGCCGCCACCATACCTGATTTGAATACCACACCGTTTGGTACATCTCGTGGGTCGGTTTTGGTTGCCAGTAAAATGATACCGCCAAAGCAGAGCATCATCATCTGGATAACCACCGCCATACTGATCGGTTTACTGCCTTCAACAATAGTGCGTGTTTCTGGCACCATCGCTAGTACGACTATGGTTAATATCGCACCAATGAAAATCAACACAGAATTACGTGCTGCCGCGGGTAACGTTTCATTCAGCGTTGTCGCGGTTGTGTTTAGGATTTTCTCTTTCCACACTGGATCTTGCAGACGTTCTTGATACTCAGGATCATCATCTAGTTCTTTCCCGCGGCGCAAGCTGTACAAAGACATCAACAGCGTACCGAATAAGGTCGCAGGTACAGTGACCAGCAAAATAGAGAGCAAGGTGATCTCGTGTTGAATATTCGACAATTGAGCAAGGTAGTAGACAACGGCCGCTGAGATTGGGGAAGCGGTAATCGCGATTTGCGAAGCAACAGAAGACGCAGCCATTGGACGTTCAGGACGGATCCCATTTTTCAATGCCACATCACCAATGATCGGCATGATGGAATACACCGCATGGCCAGTACCCAGCATAAACGTCATTGCGTAAGTGACGAACGGTGCAATCAAAGTGACATTTTTCGGGTTCTTACGCAGTAAACGTTCTGCCACTTGCAGCATGTATTTCAATCCGCCAGCCGCTTCGAGTATTGAAGCACAGGTGACAACGGCAAGAATGATCAACATGACGGTGATCGGTGGTGATGTGGGTGGCATTTTGAAGACAAAAACTTCAATGACCAAGCCAATACCAGAAACCACACCAAGGCCAATACCACCGTAGCGTGAGCCTATATAGAGCATTAATAGCAGGAATAAAAATTCCAAATACAACATATCTGTTTCCTATCCAAAGGTGTTAATGAAAATATTGTCTAACGTAACGTTAAAAAAAGATGAAACCTTGTTCACACAACCATTTACCCTATAAATGAAACGACATTAATCAGAGATTGCTCACGCATTTTA
>NZ_NDIO01000104.1:0-17508 GCF_002241085.1 Vibrio sp. V03_P4A6T147 | reverse complement strand
CCGTTACTCTGCTGACGATACAACAATACTTCACCGTCCAAAAAGAAGTGAAGTCACAAGTTGAAGCGAGTGTAACTGAAATAGTGGATGGGGTTAGCAATACAGCTGGTGCAGAGATCAATAGCCGCAAGGCCATTGCCGCTTACGCCACCAGCATGTTGGAAGTCGACATTAACCGAGAAAGTATGTCTAAGGTCATCACAAGGCCGATTGTCAAACAAACTTTTTTACTGGCTGGGGTCGGTTTTGAGAGCGATGGCTCTTACATCAGTAATGATCCTACTTGGAACCCAGGCGCATCATGGAATCCACGCGTGCGCCCTTGGTATATTGATGCAAAAAATGCCGACAAACTGATTATTACTGCACCTTACGCCGACTCTGCCACTAATGAAATATTGGTGTCTATTGCTACCCCAGTTAAAGATAACGGCAAGTTTATCGGCGCCATCTTCTACGATGTTAGCCTTGCTGGGTTAGCAGAATTGGTCAACACCGTAAAATTATTTGATGCAGGCTATGTGTTTATTGTTTCATCCGACGGCACAACCATAGCCCACCCCCGAGCAGAGATGAACGGCAAGCCAATGAAAGAATACTTAGGCAATGCGGTTATCGCCGAAGAGCCTAAACAAGTGCTGATTGATGGCAAACACTACACACTCGATTTTTCAAAAGTACCCGGAGAGAATTGGTATGTCGGTGTCGTTTTGGATGAAGAGATCGCCTATGCGTCTTTAGCAACACTGCGCAACAGTTCGATCATCTATACGTTAATCGCTTTAGTCTTCAGTATTGCGATACTGCTTGTGCTTATCCGTCTGTTGATGAAACCGCTTGATGCACTTAATAATGCAATACAGAACGTTGCCTCTGGTAGTGGTGACTTAACCCAACGCTTAGCCACCGACACGGATAAAGAATTCTCGGTATTAGCGGTCGGTTTCAATACCTTTACTGAAGCCTTACAACAACAAATTACCCAGTCTAAAGCCATCGGTTCAGAAATTTTACGCGGTTCGGAAATGACCTCGATGGGGTTGCAAGAATCGGCCGAAGCGATGCGTGATCAACTCCATGAACTTGAGCAATTAGCCACAGCCATGCATGAGATGGCCACCACTTCTGGCGATGTCGCCAACAACGCGCAAGGCGCGGCGTCGGCGGCAAAAGATGCTGATGATGCGACAGAATTTGGTACCAATGTTGTGACCCAAACCACTCAAGCGATTGATAATCTTTCGACGCGTATTGATGAAGCAGTAACAGAGGTAAGTGCACTAGAAAATGCAACGGCAAACATCGAAACCATTTTGAAAGTGATCAACGACATTGCCGACCAAACCAACTTGCTGGCACTAAACGCAGCGATAGAGGCGGCTCGGGCTGGAGAGTCAGGCCGAGGCTTTGCGGTCGTTGCAGACGAAGTGCGTACGCTGGCGCAAAGAACGCAGCAATCCACGACGGAGATCCGTAATATGATTGAGAAGTTGCAGTCGAGCGCTACTTCTGTTGCCAATGCGATGAATCAGAGTAAAACAACGGCAGCTGAGGCGGTCAATCGTGCCGAAGAAGCGAATAATGCTCTGCTGAAAATCCGCGATGCTATTCAGCAAATTAGTGATATGAATATCCAAATAGCTTCGGCAGCCGAAGAACAAAGCTTGGTAGCAGAAGAGATCAACAACAACACGGTTAAGATCAAAGATCTTTCCGTTCAAGTTGCAGACGCAGCTGACAATGCCAACATAGCCATGCAAGCTCAAACCGAAAATATCAGAGAGCAAGATGCTATATTGAATAAATTTATCGTTTAATCCTCTACCGCAGCAACTGGGTAGACTCAGTAAAGGCGCTGATTACGCGCCTTTACTTTTCTAACGAGTCACCGTTTTATTCACCATCAGACATTTGATAGCCGACAAAGCATGGCGCTAGAGCGAGCGGCGATATCCATGACAATCTTTTGGTTATTGGGTTGATACTGCTGCTTCGTAAACAATTCTAGCATTGGATTTGTCCAATCAATTTCAACGCGCTGACTGCGTTGAGATTTGTTCAAAACCACTATCCCTTCCTTACCGCGGCTGAACACTAACAAGTCATCACTCGCTTCTAGCGTTTTCATTGGCAACGCATGCATTTTATTATGAAAAGCAATACACGCCGCCATTTGTGGCGAACACCATGCCTCTTGCCAGCGCGGAAGACCAGCATGGTTCAAAATGCCACTGGTGTTTAAATCGGTGTAAATTAATGGCACTCCCCCATCGCGACCAAGAATGTAGCTGTAGGCGATATTTTCTAAGGCTTCATCCATGACGAGGTCGGCAAACACAGCGTTGTTGGGGATATCATGCGTAATGGTGAACGTAATCGCTCGGTTGTTGGAAAGCGCCTGACCAAAACAATAAGGGTCAATCAGCCATTTCAGGCTACCTTTTGTTTGTAACGCATCGTATACCGTTTGAAATAGTGGAAAATCATAAGCACCCAACTTTGTTTCTTGCAGATAAGGCTCGAGAAAAAGTTGGTACTCTTCTTTGGTTGCACCGCCATCAGTAATGATCTCGCCAAAAATATGCATGCCTTGCGTAATGTCATCGGTCCATACTTTCTTCAAATGCTCAATAGACATATGCTTAGCAGCATCAATTCGAAATCCTTTGACTCCTAACGCTTTCAATGCCCTTAAATAAGCCTGTTGTTGCACAACCACATGTTCATTATCACGCAACGTCGGTAGGCCCGGGTCATGCGCCCCTCCAGTAATGCGGCCATTTTGCACTTGCCAACGATCCTTCCAATCTTTTATGCCAAACGCTTCCACAAAGTCATCTTTATCAAAGAGTGGCTGGGTCAGATCACCAAAGAGGCGCAGCGCGTGGTACTCATCGCTTTTATTCTGGTAGGAAGCTAAGTCTTGTGCGCTCGGGTATTGTAAATCCAAACGCAATTTGGATTCGTTGGCCATATGGTTGAACACTACATCGGCATAAATTCGCAAGCCTAATGCGGTTAAGGTTTCAACCATCTGTTTAAAATCATGGGTATTGCCTAGTTGATTATCAATGATGCGATAATCTTGCGGCTGGTAACGTTGCCACCATTTTGTACCTTGAGCGGTTTTGAACGATTTCATCGGCGGTGAAATCAACACCGTTTTATAACCCAGTTGGAAAATTTGCTCTGCACGCTCAGCGACTAAACGATACGGCCAATCAAAAGCATGCAAAATCACATCGGTTGGTTGAACATTTGTCATACGTCAATGTCCCTGTTCATCATGGTTAACTCACAAGTTGAAAGAGGCGAAACCTCACAATACGTCACTTGTTTCTCAAAGCGCAGTTTAATTCTCTGCATTTAACGTTTTTAGAGTATAGAGAGCGTTTCAGCAATTCCATCAGCCTTATTGCAATATTGTTTGTATGAGAGAAAAGGCGTAGAGCGATAAAAAAGCGCCTAGCTTTCCAAAGGGCTACACAACAAGTCACAGTTTATGCTGATAATCTCGCTATAATTAAGGTCAGTGAATTGCCAATCGCGGTAGGGAAGAAAATGAAAAAACTACGCATTGATATCGTGTCAGATGTTGTCTGCCCTTGGTGCATCATTGGCTATAAGCGGTTAGAGCAAGCGCTGCTGGCTCTCAGCGATACGATCGATGCAGACATCCATTGGCACCCTTTTGAACTCAACCCTGCTATGCCTATAGGTGGTGAACACCTACAGCAACATTTAGCCAAAAAATATGGCACGTCGATAGAAGCAAGTTTACAAGCACGCCAAACCCTCAGCGCCCTAGGGCAAGAAGTCGGCTTTCAATTCAACTTCAGTGACGACATGCGTATTTATAATACCCGTAAAGCGCATCAATTATTAATGTGGGCGAATAGCCAAGGAAAACAATTAGAGCTGGAAATGGCACTATTTCGTGCTTATTTCACTTTCGGGCAAGCCTTAGATGACGATGATGTCTTGCTCGACCTAGTACAGAGCCTTGGTTTAGACAGAGAAATCTGCCGCGCAGTTTTAACTGATGAGTCGTGGGCGAAAACCGTTTCTGTCACAGAGCAACAGTGGTTAGAGGCAGGAATTCAAGCTGTGCCAGCCTTGATCATTGAGCAACGCCATCTTATCTCAGGCGCGCAAACGACAGAGATCCTTCAACAGGCACTCGAAGATATCGCGCAACAGCTTCCTATGACTCAATAACGTTTTCTGATAAAAAAGGGCACCACTACTGTGTGCCCTAAATACTATTGTGTACTCTAAATACTATTGTGTACTCTAAATAAACTTGTGTGCTCTAAATTAAATAAAGTGGGTTTGAATTAATGGACGAGGGTATCCGTTTCTGTAAAGAATTGTCCAAAATGCTTTTCCAGCACTTCTGGCGTCAACTTGCCTTCCGCTTCTAGCTGCTTAAGCTCAGCCACAATCGCTTTTTGCTCTTCCAACGAAGGCAGTTTCACTTCAGGTTCACCCGCCACCTGTTGCGACAATTGTGCTAACTCTTTTTCGAAATCACTCATTTTACTTACCTAAACATAAACATAATGGGGGAAGTGTACCGATTTCCCCCTCATGATTCTAGAGCTTAAAGCTACCCACCATTTTATCTAAACGGCCAGACAGATCACGCAGCTCTTGGCTCGCCTCTGCCAACTCTTCTGCGGTGCTGGTGGTCACTTCATTGATGGCGTTGATCTCTTCAATATTTTGATTGATTGTGTGCACCACCGTTGATTGCTCTTCAGTCGCCGTGGCAACCTGAGTGTTCCGATCGGAAATATCGTGGATCCTGTTTGAAATATTCACTAAAACGTTCACCGCTTCATCGGAAGCGTCAACCCCTTCCTGTGTAACAGCCTTACCAGAAGACATCGCCGAGACCGCATCTTTTACATCGTTTTGTAATTGATTGATCATCTTTTGAATTTCTTCCGTTGAAGAGGCCGTGCGGCTGGCCAAATTGCGTACTTCGTCTGCCACCACAGCAAAACCTCGGCCTTGCTCTCCAGCTCTCGCCGCTTCAATTGCAGCGTTTAATGCCAGCAAGTTGGTTTGTTCAGAAATACCACGGATAACACCTAAAATAGAGCCAATATCTTGAGTGGTCGATGCTAGCTGCTCCACCACTTTACCCGTATTTTCGATATCCGCGGCTAAACGACTGATGGCATCTTTGGCTTTGCTTACCACTTCACGTCCTACTTCAGTGTTATCAGCCGCGTGATTTGCTGTTTCAGCTGCCGTCGCCGCGTTAGAAGCAATTTCACTGATAGTCGCCCCCATTTGATTGATCGCCGCCACCACTTGTATAGTTTGGTCACGCTGTTCTTGGCTATTGTCATGAGTTCGCGTCGATTTTTCCGACACCCGACCCGCCGCCGACTGCAATGCATGGCTGGTAGAAGCAACTTCTTTCATCGATTGATGAATCTTCTCAATAAAACCGTTGAAGCCCGCTGATAATTGAGCGATTTCATCGCGGCCCAATACCTCAATCCGTTGCGATAAATCACCATCGCCTTTACCTAAATCGGTAAAGCGTTGTGCAATCTGTTTAATTGGGTTGGCAATACTATTAGCGAGAAAAAGACCCATCAAAATAAAAAAACCCGCCACAGCTAAGGTTGTGAACAACATTTTTTGCGCAACGGCATTTAATTCTGCGAAGACTTCCGACACAGGTACTGAACCAATCACAAACCAGTCCATCGATTTCACGTAGACACTAGCGACAAAAACATCTTGGTTTTGATAGGTTGTCGAAATCAGGTTGAAGCGGCTTTTATTCAATAGTTGGTTTGCGTTTGAGCCGTACAATTGTGTTAATGAGGCTTTAGCTTTCTCTTTTTGGCGATGGATTTGCACTTCCCCTTTCGAGTTGGTCAAAAAGACAAAACCTGTATCCTCGATTTTAAATCCATTGAGCAGGTTCACCATGTCATCCATTGATTTCGACAAACCAGACATCGTATCGCCACTGACATTTTGATAGTTGGCAAACATTTTCACTTCGCCACTTGCCTCTTGGAACATACTGACCATGGTCTTTTGTCCCGATTGCGTAAAACCAAAAAACCAGCCATCTTGCTGTTGATTAAGCTGACGCAGAAAACCGTTTTGGTTCCAGTAATACGCCGTTTTTCGGTTAGCCACAGAAGCATCATTTAACGAATATTGATCGCGTACATTATTGAGCTGCTTAACCAACATCGCCTCAGCGTCAGCATTAATATCGGTCGTCTGAACGGCTTGCTTGATGAATTCATTATTGGCTAGTTGCTCAGCAGAAAAGAGCAATTGCGATACTTCTCGATCTATCTGGCTACTGATTTGATCAAGTAACGAGGGAAGTTCGATATCAATTAATCGGTGCTCCAGTACCTCTCGAGCTTGACGCTGCGCCATTACACCAACGATAACCGTCGAAGCGAGTACCGCGAACGTAATTCCTAATACAACCTTTTGCTTAATACTCATCGAATTAAGTTTGAACATTATTTGCGCTCTTTATTATTGTCTTGTCATGAATAACTTTTTTGTATCGGCAACAAACCCTCTCTCTTGAGAAATTTATCGATAGAATCGATTTATCTTCACGTAGAATGTGATCATGGCCAACAATAGCTGTTCCTAAGCATAGTCGAGTATGGTGACCAAACATTCTTTCGTTTCGCCAAATGGATAATAATTCGCCAATCAGTTGATGCATCACGCTTTTCATGGAACTTTTCGAATCAATAAATTACTAATTCAGCAAAACAGCAGGAGACCCATTCAATGCCATCGCACGCGTTTCAATCGCTACAACACTATTTAAATCAGCAAGTCATAGGCCAGACAGGTTTGGTTAAACAGTTATTAGTTGCACTTCTTGCTGATGGGCACATTTTGGTCGAGGGGCCTCCTGGCCTTGCAAAAACCCGTGCCGTGAAATCACTCGCCGATTGCATAGAAGGTGATTTTCATCGAATCCAATTTACGCCTGATCTGCTCCCCGCCGATTTAACCGGTACCGATATCTTCCGCCCTGAAACAGGTGAGTTCACCTTTCAAGCGGGCCCGATTTTTAACTCATTAGTATTGGCTGATGAAATCAACCGCGCTCCAGCCAAAGTACAAGCTGCGATGCTCGAGGCGATGGCTGAAAAACAGATCACGGCAGGTCGAAAAACCTACCCGTTACCTGAACTTTTTTTAGTGATGGCTACCCAAAACCCGATCGAGCAAGAGGGTACTTATCCTCTACCCGAAGCGCAGTTGGATCGTTTTTTATTGCATTTAAATGTTGATTATCCAGACGCTGAAAATGAACTCGCCATTTTACGTTTGAACCGCGGGGAAGCGCAGGGAATTGAGAAAGTCTCTCCGCCAACATTAAGCCAAAGCGATATTTTCAGTGCTCGACAAGCGGTGCTGAACATTCACATGGCCGAACCTATTGAGCAATATATTATTCGCCTGATCATGGCAACACGTAAACCCGCAGACTACGATACCACGTTGGCACAATGGCTAGAGATGGGCGTCAGCCCGCGAGCAACCATCGCGCTTGATCGATGCGCTCGCGCTCATGCATGGCTCAATGGGCGTGATTTTGTCAGCCCTGAAGATGTTCAAGCGATGGTATTTCCGGTTTTGCGCCACCGTCTATTATTGAGCTACCAAGCACAGGCTGAAGGCGTACATCCCAACCAAGTTATCACTCACTTACTTTCACTGGTTGGTAGTGCTTAGCACTAAGACTAAGGTTTACTATGCAAGAGTCACTTCCACCGTTTAGTACGGGTGTCACACTTTCATTGGCTGAACTGTTGCCTTACAAGCAGCACGCTATTCGCTGGCTGCCACCGGCTAAAAGTTTATGGGCGCAAGTATTGGGGCAGCATCAGAGCAAGCAACTCGGCCGAGGAATGGACTTTGCTGAGGTCAGGCAATACCAAGCAGGAGATGATATTCGGACCATCGACTGGCGCGTTACTGCGCGTACGGGAAAGCCTCATACCAAACTGTTCAGTGAAGAACGAGAAAAACCCGTCATTCTTTACGTTGATCTGAGCCGCTCTATGCAGTTTGGATCGCAGTTAATGCTCAAATCAGTGCAAGCGGCGCACATGGCAAGCTTGCTCAGTTGGTTAAGCATTGCCAATAAGGACCGAGTGGGCGCGGTGATTGATACTGGTTCGACACTGGTTGAGTTAAAACCGACTAGCCGCCAAAAAGGGCCATTACAGCTGTTGCAACAGTTGGTGACACTACAAAACCAACAGCTGCTGGAGCTTGATAAAACGAAATCACACAGCATGCAGCGCGGCCTAACTGCGTTGAATCGTTTGTGCCCTAAAGGCAGTGAAGTGATTTTGATCAGTGACTTCGTCCATTTCAATGCCACATTACAACCAATACTCAACCAATTGCAGCGACATAATCGTGTAAAAATTGTGCACATTTACGATCCATTAGAGCAAGGAGAGACCCAATTTCGCGGTGTAGAACGCGTAACCGATGACCAACAGACGAGCTGGCTCAACTTTTCGAAAAATAGTACGCGCTTAGGGTTAAAAAAAGCCTTTGAATCTCAAAAAGAAAAACTAAAATCATTGAGTCAAACTATGGCAATTTCTTATACCTCACTCTCTAGTGAGAAACCTTTGTTGCAACAACTATCCGGATATAAAGAATGAAGGAATCATCAATAGCTACACTTTTAGATTTAAGCGCGATGCAACTGCCTGAGCTACCCTCTTGGTTTCCCTTGGCTTGGGGATGGTGGGCAAGCGCGGCGGGCATACTGCTCTGTCTGCTGATTCTGGTGTTAGCCATTCGTTGGCGTCGTAAACGCTTAGCCCCGAAAAAAACGGCGCTGCGTTTACTCAACCCCCAATTTGGGCATTTAACTCCTTCTTCAGCGATTGAGCTACTTCGTCAAGCCGCGCTTTGTTACTACCCTCGTATGGAAATCGCACATCTTACCGGCAAAGAGTGGTACACCTTTTTAGATTCACAAATTTCTTACCCTCTTTTTGTTCCCAATGAAACATTGTGGCAGCAAGCGTTATACCAAAAGCAGAAAACAGAAAACAGCCAAGAGCTGATTAATCACTGCTATCAATGGGTTAATGATGCTTTGCCGCCTAAAAAACGGAGATAGCTAGGCTTTGGCAAATATAGAGTTATTGTGGTGGTGGATGCTATGTCTGCTGCCACTCCCGCTGGTCGTTTATCGATTCTTACCACCAGCAAAAGAAAGGGCAGCGATTCACCTGCCCTACCTTCCTAAAGATAATCAGCGTCAAGCACCAAACCAGATCATCGCTAAAATCATTGCAAGCGTTATTTGGTGCTTAGTATTGATCGCCGCAGCCCGTCCAGTGTGGTTTGGCGACCCGGTTATTGCTCAGCCCAAACACCGAGATCTGATGCTGGTGGTTGACCTCTCTTACTCCATGAGCCAAGAAGATATGCTGCTTGGCGATCAGTACATTGATCGTTTGAGCGCCGTTAAAAATGTGCTCTCTGATTTTATTGACAAGCGAGAAGGTGATCGCCTTGGGTTAGTCTTATTTGCCGATCACGCCTATCTACAAACGCCGTTGACTCTGGATAGAAACACCATTCGCCAGCAGCTTAATCAAGCCGTCCTTAAGCTGATCGGCACCCAAACCGCCATTGGTGAAGGGATTGGGCTTGCGACCAAAACGTTTATCGATAGTGATGCCCCACAGCGGGTGATGATTTTACTCAGCGATGGCAGCAATACCGCTGGCATGCTCGACCCAATCGAAGCTGCGAAAATTGCCCAAAAATACAACGCCACCATTTACACAGTCGGTGTTGGCGCTGGCGAAATGATGGTCAAAGAGTTTTTTATGACTCGAAAAATCAATACCGCGGAAGATTTAGATGAGAAGACGTTAACACAAATAGCGACCATGACTGGTGGCCAATATTTTCGCGCACGAAATAGCCAAGATCTTGCCAAAATATACGACACCATTAATCAATTAGAACCAATAAGCCAAGCAAGCCAAACTTGGCGTCCACAAAGCGAATGGTTTGGTTATCCGTTGGCGATGGCGCTCGCGCTTTCTGTACTCTTAGCGCTACTAAGGAGAAATCATGTCTGAGTTTGTTTTTCTTACACCTTGGTGGTTAACCGCACTATTCCCCTTAGCACTACTGCTGGGCTGGTTCACTCTGCGTGCCAAACGACACTCCTTGATAGCACCTCATCTGGCTAAGGCGATGGGTTTGAACGCTAAAAAACATAACGCGGCCATCGTGATCATCAGCGTCAGTTGGCTGCTCGCAGTAATGGCGCTAGCTGGTCCGAGTTTTGAATCTCAAACACGACCCAGTTACAGCAATAGTAACGCGCGCGTATTAGTGATGGACATGTCACTATCGATGTACGCTACTGATATAAAACCCAACCGCTTAACGCAAGCGCGTTATAAAGCGCTCGACTTACTCACACAATGGCAAGAAGGTAGTACAGGGCTTGTCGCCTATGCTGGTGATGCCTATACCGTTAGCCCATTAACCACCGACACCGCAACCCTAAGCAACTTAGTGCCCAATCTATCGCCCGATATTATGCCCTACCCCGGCGCAGATGCGGCTCGCGCGGTTCAATTAGCCATCGACATGATGAAAAATGCCGGCCTTGCACAAGGTGACATTGTGTTATTGACCGATGACATCGACTCACAAGAGCAAGCTCAGATTGAAACACAGCTTACCAATACGCGTTGGAAATTAGTGATCTTAGGCATTGGTACCCAAGCGGGGGCACCCATTACGCTCAGCGATGGTAGCTTACTGAAAAATGCACAAGGGCAGACTGTGGTGGCCAAGACCAACTTTGCCAATATGCAGTCGCTCGCGCAGAATATAAATGGATTATTTACGCCAATCAGCTTAGACAATAGCGATGTCGCAATGATCGCTAAGCTAGACCAAAACGAACAACCACACAGTACAACCAAGAGTCAACAAATGGTGAAAGAGCGCGTTAACAATGGCTATTGGTTAGTGCTGCTCCTCATTATCCCGTGTTTGCTTTTGTTTCGCCGTGGCGTCATTTTTTCTTTATTACTGCTCTTCATCCCCTCACTGCACAGCAATAGTGTACAGGCTTCTCCTTGGCTAAATAGCAATCAACAAGCCAAAAAAGCGTTTGATGCAAAGGAGTATCAAGCGGCCAGTGAACAATTTACAGACTTAGAGTGGAAAGGCATCGCTCAATATCAGGCTGGAGAATATCAGGCAGCGGTGGAGACCCTCTCTCAACTGCCACAAGACAATGTGCGAGTGCAATACAACTTGGCCAACGCCTACGCGCAAAATGGAGAATTGGAAAAGGCCCAAACCTTGTATGAAGAGGTGTTAAAGCGCGACCCAAACCATAAAGATGCTCAGCATAATTTGGAAATCGTAAAAAAAGCGCAGCAACAGCAACAGCAACAGCAACAGCAACAGCAACAGCAACAGCAACAGCAACAGCAACAGTCTGGTGAGCCTTCCGATCCAAATCAAGATCAAAATCGGTCGGAAAATAAAAATAATGAACAGAATAAAAACGATGCACAACAACAAGATGGCGAACAAACCGGAGATAAACCTGACGACCAAAGCGATGGCTCACCGCAGAACGACGACTCTCAGTCTTCGCCTCAATCGGCACAAAGTAAAGATGAGCAAGGTGAGCGATCCAAGGCCAACACGGCGGATGAATCGCCTGCCTCTCAACAGCCGACTGAAGCAACTCAAACAAATGAATCAATGAACAACGAAGATGAGGTCAGTGACAAAGAAGCCTCTGAGCAGCAAACACAAAAGCAATCGCAACAGCAAGGCGATAGCCAAACCGTTGACCCGCAACTTCGTAAGCTAGAACAAGTCGAAAGTGCACGAGATCCTAGTGGCTTACTCAAAGCACAATTGTTGCTACAAGCAAGACAACGGCAAGAAGACCAAGCACAACCTCCACAAAATAACAGCAAGAAGTGGTAAGTATGAAATCGATCAAGCGTTCATTTTGGGCTGCGATTATCAGCCTAGTTTCTGTTGCTCTACTGAGCTCGGCCGCTAACGCGGCTGCACTTTACGCCAACGTCAGTAAAAATAAGGTCGCGAAAAATGAAGTATTCCAATTACGAATTGTTGCCGATGAAAAAGTATCGACCGATGCGATCGACTTTAAGGTGTTAGAAGGCGATTTTTTTCTTGGCCGCCCAAGTTTTGGTACTTCGGTGAACATCATCAATGGCGATCGCAGCACGCGCAGTGAATGGAATGTATCGTTGGCAGCCAACAAACTCGGCATACTGACCATTCCTAGTTTTAGCGTCAATGGGGCAACTACTCAACCGATCGCGATTCAAGTTATCGCTGATGGTGAAGCGCCCAAGCAATCTAACCTTGTTGAAATACAAGCCGATCTAGAACGTAGCAAACTCTACCCGAGTGAAAGCACTTTTCTCAATGCTCGCCTAATCATCAAAGCTGATCCAAGAAGGCTGCAAAATCCACAAATTACGCCACCCGCTGTACAAGGATTAGAACTGACGACCGAGGGAGAAGCTAACCAATACCAAAGCTTATTGGATGGGGTTGAAGTCACCGTTGTAGACCAAAAATTTAGAGTCACGGCCCAAGAGGCAGGAACTTTCACGTTATCCGGCCCTGCGTTTAAAGCTGGCCTCATCTATGGTAACAACCAAACGGGCAGCACCCGCTTGCTGCAAGTCGATATTCCGGCCAAAACCTTTTCGCTGACCGTACTGCCGAAACCGGATAGCTATCAAGGCACTTGGCTACCTACACCAAAACTAACACTCAACCAAACGTGGCGAGATGCCACAGGGCAGATCATCACCACCGAGAGCTTTAAAACCAAAGTGGGTGAATCGTTGACTCGTGAATGGATTCTGACAGTGAAAGGCCTTACGCAGACGCAGTTGCCTAACCTCTCAGTGCAATATCCAGACTCAATTCGGCTCTATGCTGAAAAGCCTCAGTTTAAAAGCTTAGATAATGGCGATGTGCAAATGACGCTAAAACAAGTACTCATCCCAAAAACCGTCGGTAAGGTTGATCTAGCGGATCTCACCGTCAGTTGGTGGGACACCAAAAACGAATCTCAGCAAAGCGCGCAAGCCAAAGGATTAAAGCTAGAGGTTTCGCCAGGTGAATTACTCAACCCATCCACCTCTGTGCTGACACCACCAACAGTACAAACCGTCACCGTTAAAGATGCAGGATACTGGCCCTACTTTACCGCATTTTTTGCACTGTTATGGATGGCTACTATGGTAGTCGCTTGGTCATTTCGTAACGCGCCACAAACAGCAGCACAGGAAACCAACGCTCATCATCAACCGCTTGAAGGCCACCCATATCAACAGTTAAAAGAAGCTGTACAAAGCCAAGATGGTGCCAAAATCAGCTATTACTTCACCCTCTGGCGCGATTCAGTCGTATTAAGTGATGAAGAGAAAACCGCACTAGATGCACAAGTCAGCCAACAACTTAAAACTTTGTACGCACCTCAGAAAAGTGATTGGGATGGCTCAGCGTTAATCTCTATGATTGATACCATTCAAAAAAAGCAAACTAAGCGCCAGCATAAAAAGTTAGAATCTCTGGCAAAACTCTAATCGAAAATGGCTGTCGAAATTACATATCAAATTTAAGGTATGTTGTTATATTCAAACGACTCACCGCTGTGACTTCAAGTCATTTTGGGACTGTTGCCAACAAAAGGAAAACAAGGCATGCAAATAAAAAGTAGCGCTTCATTGATCATCGGTTTGAGTTTAATACTCGGGCTCGCAACCCTCGGTTACTTTGTGCAGCAAACGGCTGTGAAATATAAAGAGTATGAGCGCGTGGTGACCGTTAAAGGATTATCAGAGCGAGAACATCCCGCCGACACAGTTGTTTGGCCGATCCAATTTAGTGTAGCCGATAATGATTTACCCACCATGTTCAACACGATTGAAAAGCAGAGCCAACTGGTGACCGCATTTTTAGCTCAACAAGGCATTGATGAAAAAAGTGTCTCGCTATCATCGCCAGCGGTGATCGACAAAAAAGCACAGCAGTATGGTGGAGAAAATTTAGTCGAGTTTCGTTATTTAGCGAACCAAACCATTACGGTGTACAGCAATCAAGTTGACTTAGTGCGCGAGGCCATTAATAAGCTCGGCAATTTAGGAAAACAAGGCATCGTTTTTAATCAAGATCCTTACAACAACCGCGTTGATTATTCATTCTCTGGACTGAATGAAATCAAACCCGATATGATTGAAGAAGCGACCAAACAGGCAAGAGAAGTCGCAGAGAAATTTGCCAAAGATTCGCAAAGCTCACTTGGCAAGATTAAACGCGCTTCACAGGGACAATTTAGTATTGTGGATCGTGATAACAATACTCCTTACATCAAAAAAGTACGTGTCGTTTCAACGGTTGAATATTACCTCTCAGACTGAATAATCTGCTGTTCTCATTATTTTTGTCATGGCTCGTCGCGCCAACACTATGAATTTGGCGCGGCGACTTTATCACTTCGAGTATGGTGTTTTTGCTCAGAGTAACCAACGACTTGGTTTCTGCCATTATCTTTTGCTTGGTAAAGTGCCTTATCCGCTTTGCTGTACATCTCCTCAAACTTAAGTTCACTGGGAAGGTACTGGGCAATAGTGTAACCAATCGAGACACTTAAGCAGTCACCATCAGGGTTCTCACTATGTTCAATCTGCTCTCGTTCAATACTAAAGCGTATGCTTTCAGCCAACGCTTTCACTTCTGCTGCATCACGGTTGGCCACCAACAATATAAATTCTTCACCACCAATTCGGCAAAAGAGTTCATTCTCTGCCTGAGCATGTTGGTTGAGAATATGGCCAATACGAATCAAAGCAATATCCCCTTCCAAGTGACCGTAGTAATTATTAAATAAACCAAAGTGATCAATATCAAGCAAAATTAAACCATAACTTACGGTCTCATTTTGTACTCTCGAACCGATGCGTTCCAATAAATGAGCTAACATCCGACGATTTCCAAGGCGAGTTAATGGATCCATTTTGGCCATTAAATCCAGTTTGTCGTTCACTTTTTGTAACTCATAGGTACGGTTACGCACCTCAATTTCTAAATTCTCATTCAGTTCACTGATCGCCTGCTGAGCACTGGTGCGCATCAATACTTCGGTTAAATTCGAGGCGAACATGCGGATCACTTCTCGCAGTTGTGAAGTCAGTGGTGAGCGGCGGATCAAATTGTCCGCAGCAATAAAAGCAATAGGTTCGCCATTGTTGGTAAGCATGGTCATGGCTGTCCAGCCAAAACCAACAATGTTGCTGTCATGATAAATAGGGACTGACTCTTCAAACACCACCTCATTGGGGTTGGCTTTGGCCATATCAACAATCATATTATTGGTGGTCCCAGAACGAAAATAGGATTCATCCACAATGTTGCCTTGGATATCGGTTCCCCACGTTCCTTGAATGTACGAGCAGTGTTTATCGGTCAAAAACACCGCCAGACGATCAATGCCCATGCGGTTAATCGCAAAACTGACCGCCGATTTGCACACGTCACTCACCGTCATACAACGTGACAGTTCAACCATGCTCGCATGCAACATGCGAACATTTTGCTCCTGACGCTTGCGAATATAAATTTGCGCAAGCAATGAACCAAAAGATTCCAACATCTGCTTTTGGTATTCAGTAATGGGCTGTCGATTAATGTAGTTATCAATCGCGATCCAACCAATGGTTTCATTACCATCACGTAGAATTAACATCCCATTCCACCCTTGTCCTACCACATTTCCTGCCGTGTATAGAGGGGCATCGTCGATCAACACCAAACTTTTAGTATCATCAGAAAGACCGCTTAAATAACTTTCTTCTAGCTGGTGCAAATCGTATTGGGTATGGTGTTCGCTCACCGTTTTTCCGCTTTCATCCGTACCATAAGTTCCGCTAAAACAACGTTTTTTCATATCAAGAACCAAAAAAGCGGCTCGATCAAACCCTAAGCGTGTTTTCGTTACATCAACGGCCGCTCTGTGCAGCGCATCCAAATTGTCTGGGTTAGCCAGTTCAATCGCTAATTGATGAACCAGCTTCATGTTATCAATGAACATTTCGCGCTGTTTAATTTCATCCAAATACTTTGCTTCGCGGATATCTCTATTTTTAAACTCCTTTGCCGCTTCAGATTCCGCGCGAAGACATTGCCAACGAGCCGCAATCAGTTGCAAACAATCGAGCTCTCCGGATTCTGTTTTCGCATGAATGTTGACGTTATCAATTGCCTCAAGCAGCAAATAGGTTCTTAAATCAGGGTGGTTATCTAACATAAAAAGATAAGACTCACCGCCCATCACACTACGGTAGTCCCAATTGCAGGTGTTGATCGCTAGTGGAATTAGACCATCTGAGGTGTCAAATTGTGCGGCCCAATTCCAAAAGGTATTTGGATAATTTTGCAGAGCAGTCGGTAAGTTGTACTCAAATAATGACTCATGGCGCTTGTTTAATGTTGGTGCATGAAAGATCCGCATTGATTTGGGAGAAATGAAACTTTGAAGAAAATCAAACGTTGCTTCCGCGAGCATACGGTGGTTGCGAGCAGAAGAAATCTGTTTGAGTAAAGTACGAGAGAACATATGAGCGGCCTGACATTTTAATAATTTTCATTGCAAAATTAGACAAAAGATCATGTGCAATCAAACTCTTAAAAAGGTCGCTGTTAAGTCGGCCGCAAATTTGCACTCTATGTTTTTACATCCTAGAGTTAACCTACATTTTTGAGATTCTGTTTCCATTTATTACATGGTTAGCCCTATTATTTTTAGCATTGTCTTATTTGCAAGACAATATTGACAACTAGCCACGTTCATTCTTCCGCTGCATAATGTCTCTCTATTTGCCACCTTATCAGTACTGACACTCTCTTATGACCCGATACTTTAGGCTACTTTTGTTTCTATGTTTTTCACTCAACAGCGCAGCGGCTGAGATTGATCTGGTCAAAGTGGATAAATCTAAGCGTCGCATGTACTTAATCTCGGGCCAGCAGATCATTCAAGAGTATCGAATTGCCTTGGGTAAAGAACCCAAAGGACATAAACAGCAAGAAGGCGATCAACGTACCCCAGAAGGTCGATACTATCTTGAAGCTATCAGTAATGATTCTGGCTATTATCGTTCGATTCATATCAGTTACCCGAATCATCAAGATAAAGTGCATGCACAGCGCTTAAACATCAATCCCGGTGGTGATATAAAAATCCATGGCCTAAAAAATGGCGACAAGCAACGACCAGAATATGTGCAAAGTTTTGATTGGACTAATGGGTGTATTGCACTGACTAACTCAGAAATGGATGAATTTTTGAGCCTAGTCAAAGAAGGCACGCCGATTGAGATTGAGTGGTAAAAGTGGCACTTACGCTAAGGTGTTAGGACG
>NZ_NDIO01000111.1:4251-11120 GCF_002241085.1 Vibrio sp. V03_P4A6T147 | reverse complement strand
GGAATATACTGTCACTCTCCCCAACTCACTTGAAACTTCAAGTAATGTGCAAAGGAAAATCTTATGTCATCACATCAATTCATTAAATCTCGCGCGGCGATTGCGTGGGGGCCAAATCAACCACTAAAAGTCGAGGAGATTGACGTTATGTTGCCCCAAAAAGGCGAAGTGTTGGTGCGTATTATTGCGAGCGGCGTTTGTCATACCGATGCCTTTACGCTATCTGGTGAAGACCCTGAAGGGATTTTTCCGGTTATCCTCGGCCACGAAGGTGGCGGTATCGTTGAGAGGATTGGTGAAGGGGTAACCAGCGTCGAGGTAGGAGATCATGTCATTCCCTTGTACACCGCAGAGTGTGGTGAATGCAAATTCTGTAAATCAGGTAAAACTAACCTGTGCCAAGCAGTACGTGAAACGCAAGGAAAAGGATTAATGCCTGATGGCACTACACGTTTCTATAAAGACGGCCAACCCATTTTCCATTATATGGGTTGCTCCACCTTTTCTGAGTATACGGTGTTGCCAGAAATTTCCTTGGCTAAGGTCAATAAAGCGGCGCCATTAGAAGAGGTCTGCTTGCTCGGTTGTGGTGTCACAACGGGCATGGGCGCGGTGCTCAATACGGCCAAAGTTAAACAAGGTGATACTGTGGCCATCTTTGGCCTAGGCGGCATCGGGCTTTCCGCCATTATTGGTGCAAGAATGGCCGGTGCCAGCCGTATTATTGGCATTGATATCAATGAGAGTAAGTTTGAGCTTGCTACTCAGCTTGGTGCAACGGACTGCCTGAACCCGAAAACTCTGACTAAGCCAATCCAAGAAGTGATTATTGAGATGACTGATGGCGGTGTTGATTTTTCTTTTGAGTGCATCGGTAACGTCAATGTAATGCGCCAAGCGTTAGAATGCTGCCATAAAGGCTGGGGAGAATCAGTCATTATTGGTGTGGCTGGCGCGGGCCAAGAAATATCAACTCGCCCTTTCCAATTAGTGACGGGCAGAGTATGGCGTGGTAGTGCATTTGGCGGCGTAAAAGGCCGCTCGGAACTGCCACACATTGTCGAGCGCTATCTGGCGGGCGAATTTGGTTTGCAAGAGTTTATTACCCATACCATGGGTTTAGAGGATATAAACCAAGCCTTTGATTTAATGCATAAAGGCGAAAGTATTCGTTCTGTGATTCATTTTGACCAATAAGCCTTAATAGCCAGCCCTTTTTTCTTAAAGGGCTGGGTGGGGAAACTTGCTATGCACATTGAAAACATTAGCCAAGCCAAAGTATTTGAAGGCTGGCATAAACAGTACACGCATTCATCACAAGTACTAGGGTGCAGTATGCGTTTTGCTATTTATCTTCCACCTCAAGCGGCCTATCAATCGGTTCCGGTGTTGTATTGGTTATCCGGCTTAACATGCAGCGATGAAAACTTCATGCAAAAAGCTGGCGCATTTCAAAGCGCGGCTAAGCTCGGTATCGCGATTGTTGCCGCCGATACCAGCCCAAGAGGTGAAGGTGTTCCTGACGACCCGCAAGGAGCGTATGATTTTGGCCTTGGCGCAGGATTTTACCTCAACGCAACTCAAGCGCCTTGGGATAAGTACTACCAAATGTACAGCTACATTGTGCAAGAACTTCCAGCCTTAATAGAGCAACATTTTCCCGTAAACCAACAGCGAGCGATTGCAGGACACAGTATGGGTGGCCATGGTGCATTAACCATCGGATTGAAAAACCCTCAACGCTATCGCTCGATTTCAGCCTTTAGCCCGATAAGCAACCCAATACACTGCCCTTGGGGGCAAAAAGCATTTCGCCACTACCTTGGTAATAACCAGCAAGATTGGAAACAATACGATGCGGTTGAATTGCTCACCACTCACTCATCATCCTTACCCATTTTGGTTGACCAAGGAGAGGAAGACCCGTTTTTACACGAACAGCTTAAACCTGAACGCTTACTCGCCGCTGCACAAGCGAGTAATAGCCCACTCTCGTTAAGAATGCATAAAGGTTATGATCACAGTTATTTTTTCATTCAAAGTTTCATTGATGATCACTTAGCATTTCACGCACAGCATCTGCACAAATAAGATTGAAAAAGCCCGCGATACACTCGCGGGCTTTAAATTCAGACTCGATAAATAATGTTAACGCTACAAGCTGTATGTGTAAGGCGCTTGCACCCCTAGCGGAATACCAAAAGCCCAGTAAGCGAGCAGGAACAGCGTCCAACCAATCAGCATCGCAATGGAGAAAGGCATCATCATTGAAGCCAAGGTGCCAATGCCCGTCGATTTTACATAACGTTGGCAATACACCACGACTAATGGGAAGAAGACCATCAGTGGAGAGATAATGTTAGAAACCGAATCGCCCACGCGGTAAGCCGCTTGCGATAGCTCGGGAGAAATCCCTACCGCCATCAGCATAGGTACCAGAATTGGACCAATCAATGCCCATTTTGCCGAGGCCGAACCCACCAGCAAATTAACGCTAGCCGTAAGTAAAATCATCCCCACAATCGTTGCTTGGCCGGGTAAGTCCATCGCTTTTAGGCCTTCGGCGCCATACAATGCCAACATAGTACCAATATTAGACTGACCAAACGCTGATAAGAACTGAGCACAGAAGAACGACATCACTATGTATGCGCCCATCGTAGCCATGGTGCCAGACATCGCTTTTATCACGTCATTACTGTTTTTAAAGGTGCCAGCCACTCGGCCATACACAATTCCCGGAATAATAAACAAGATAAAAATCAAAGGAACGATCGACTTCATCACTGGCGCAGAAAAGGCCGTTAGCTCACCATCAGGCGAACGCAGTGCTGAGTTTTCTGGGATCAAAGCCGCTACGAGTAATGCAATACCTACCACCATTGCCCAGCCAGCAAAACGAAATGCTCTCGATTCCGTTGCGCTGAATGTTCCTAGATCTGGCGCTATTTCCGCATCTTCATCGACAGGCATATTCGCTAGACGAGGTTCAATAATTTTCTCAGTCACATACCAACCAATCGCGACGATGATCACCGAAGATAAACCCGTGAAGAAAATATTCGCCAGCGGATTCACTATGTATTGAGGATCCAAAATTTGTGCGGCGGTTTGTGTAAAACCAGCGAGCAAAGGATCAATACCAGAAGGGATAAAGTTCGCTGAAAAGCCACCAGAAACACCAGCAAATGCGGCTGCAATACCGGCCAGTGGATGACGCCCTGCCGCATGGAAAATAATCCCACCCAGAGGAATAACCAATACATAACCGGCATCAGCAGCCGTATGCGACACTATCGCCACCAAAATCAGCATCGGTGTTAGTAGTTTCGCTGGCGTGAAATTTAGCATTTTCTTAAGGCCTGTAGTGATAAACCCAGAAGAATCAGCCACTCCCACACCGAGCATGGCAACCAGCACGATACCTAGCGGCGCAAAACTGGTGAATGTGGTCACCATATTGGCTAGAAAACTCGCGAGCGCTTTACCTGTCAGTAGGTTATTCACCTGCAATGCTTCACCCGTTCGAGGGTTGGTCAAATCAAATGTCACATTCGATAACAGTGCCGATGAAACCCAAACAATAATCAATGCCCAGAAGAACAAAATCGCAGGGTCAGGAATTTTATTTCCTGCACGTTCAATAAAATTTAAAAAGCGATCCATACCGCTCGGCTTCGGAAATGGTGCTTGTTTTACGACTTGGTTACTCATTCGTAACTCCATATGTGATGTTGCTGCTGTAGGCCTATATCAATTTATTTAGCCGACCTATTAATCGTCGGTTATTCTATAAAAAAGCCTCAACCAAAGCACAAGCTTCTACAGTTTTTTACAAAAACGGGGACATATTTTGCAAAAATAGCATTCCACCACAACAATCCAAACACATTCTTATGCTCTTTTTTCCTACAAATCAGTAACCAATTTGCAAAATCAAATATTTCATTTTTGTATAAGCATCGAGACGCTAATCAAACTCACTGAACTGCGAAATCATGGTTTTCAGCTCAACCGACTGCTTATTTCCCTGACGATCATGCCAATAGGACTCAATATAAATGGTTTTCAGTGAGCCCGATAAAGAGACCGTTGGTACTGACCAACTGAGTGTATAAAAGGGATGTGAGTTATCTTGTCCGTTGACAATATCACTATCAAAATTCGCTGGCGTGAGAGTAGAAATCGCGGCAGAAGCGCCACGGCTACGAAACCATTCCAACTTTTGTTCGGCCAAATGTAGTGCTTCGATACTATGAACGGCAAAATCCGCCTTTTGCTCAACCAACACTTGTAATTTGACCAAACCCAGTGCCCCAACACCAATTAGAACAAACGATATCATCACTTCTATTAGGCTAAATCCTTGCTGTTTAGAGATCATTCCATGAACCTTTTTGCCATCTAGGTGGAACCGAAAAGGAAAAGCTGTTTTCAATATCACTGTTATATTGCAAACGTAGCGAGTTATAAAATAGTGCTATCTGACCTTGGGTATCAAAGGCCATTCCTCCGGTAAATTGAAAAGATCCCGACTGTAAGTAGGTAGCGTGCTTTGGCGTCAAGGTGGTAGCGCTGCCGTACAATGTTTTTATCGGTGCATCAAAATTAGCATTGAGATCCGCGATGAGTTCAGTATCAAATCCATTCCAATTTGCCGTATCAGCGGCAAATCCACTGTTAAAATGAAAGAGCACCCCTTGAATGCTGCCACTCCCTCGAATCCCTAACACGCCATTATGCACCAGCAAAAAAAGGTAAGTCCCAGGATGAGCATTTTGTATGGTTGACATTGTATCAATCGATGCTTGGTTCAGTTGACAACTGCCATCAATCCATACTTGATTCGGCTGACCAAGAACCAAAGCACCTTTAAATTTCGAAACACAATCAACATCACCACTGGTCATTGTGTAACTCAAGAACTTAAATTCAGTATCGTCGCGTGCTTTTTCCCATTCTCCCCGTTCGTAACCAAAGAGATCTTTAAATGGGTTTAGCGTTTCATCTCGGTAAATATCATTTTTGACATTGACTGCTTCATAAAGACCGCTACTATTTTTCCAAATACCGCTTTGTGAACTACTGTCCGTTTTATGCGTCGGCGCGCAATCGGCACTATTGTCAAAAACAGCGCTTGGTTTTTGAATAGCACTCCCAACACCATTATTTGTCACTCCCGCCGTAGCAATAACATATTTAGCAACAGCGATAGCCGCGCATTCATATTTCCCATCACTATTTTTGGGCCCGGGATCTGGTGGAGAAATAAGTGTAGAGCCGAACACTATTAAGTCTGAAGTAGAACGAATGGCTCCTGGACTTCTCCCACGTTGAAACAGAATGTTCTTTTTCAACGTCGTCATTTGATACTGGGACATAAGTGTACTGACGTTAGTAGGGTCTGCAGAGAGGTTCGTTAACTCTAAATCGACACACAAGGTATTGAGGTTATTGGGAATTGAACTATTTTTATTGTTCACAATATGGCTATAACCACACTCAAGCCCCCCTTCTGCTCGCCAATGCTGTTGCCTCGCTTGCACCTCATTTTGTGCTCGTTTGATCTGAAAAAAGAGCGAACGGTAGGAGCCTAATGCCACCACTAAAGCGAGCACCAACAAAAGCGTGGTGATCAATAACGTTACAGCGCCTTGCTGAGCTTGCTTCATTACTGCCAATTCCTTTGTTTTATTGCCACTCCAAATGATGTTGATACACGGCTATCCCCCACCAACTCTGCTGCCATAGAGATCGTCATGTAGGCTGAGCTCACACCATTCGCCGCTAATGATGCTCGCTGGGCTTGAAAATGAGTCACATTAATCTGGTTAGTATCAAAAATAGCAGAGCAACCAGCCGTCGCTTGGGAAACGGTTTTGGCCCCTGAAATCACAGACGTCGGCCTGTCACAGACACCTAACGCGCCAGAAGTCATGACAAACCCAACATTTCTGATCTGTTTCGTTGCCCCCGTATCATCAAGGTAGACATACGCAAGCGTTGATTGGTCGGCCGAAACAAAAACGATATCATCGCTATCCAATAACGTGAGTGAGTTACCATGACCGCCATCATAACCTGCACGTTGAATATCTTGTTTGAGGTATTGCAGCGCGCCCGTCACTTGTTGCAGTAGCAGTAGCTCCTTGCCTCTTTCGGTCGCTACCTTCTGCCCAGTGATGAATACAGAGCCGATAATGGCTATCGCAATCAAGCCAAGCATGGATGCCACCATGAACTCAATTAACGTTGCCCCCATCTGCTTGGTTTCAGCGATATGAGCTTTATAGGCATGCTTTTTTGCTCTCGGTATGTTAGCTGCACTGCTTAAAACCAAAATAGTCTCCTCCATTACCACATAGGCGCATTCGTCCTGAAGGTCTATAGGTCGTGAATTTGAGTGCACCTTGGTGTGTTGAAAAATCAAGGCTCCCATTTACAGCTCGGCCATTAATGGCTTCAAAATGGATCTGATTTGACGGGTAATTCACCCCCAATTCAATATTGCGATAAGGTAGCCCTGATAGCGATGAAATCACTTGCCCCCCGGGATAGGTTCCTGAATTAGTCAGCACGATTTGCCATTCACCTTGGCTATTAACCGAACCCGACATGACAATATGCGCCCATAGCGGCTGCTTTCTCATTACTGCTTCCGAACGGGCACTCATCATCAAGCCATTAATCTCACCCGCTAAACGTTGCATCTTTTGCGTATCACTGACTTGTTTGAAATTGGGAGCCGCTATCGTGAGTAAAATAGACAAAACGGAAACCGTGATAAGCAGCTCAAGTAAAGTAAACCCGCGAGCCATTTCCCAAATTCCTATGTAATTAAAATATGAAACAAAATTCACCTTGCGCGA
>NZ_NDIO01000111.1:0-4206 GCF_002241085.1 Vibrio sp. V03_P4A6T147 | reverse complement strand
CCTAATAAAAATAGCGGGTAAATCAACAAGGAACTCCACGTGATGATTCGAAATTCTAAATGCAACAACCACAACCGGCAGTCGTTCGGGATGACATTGATCGAATTATTGATTGTGGTTGTGATTATTGGCGTACTGTCTGCAATCGCTTATCCAAGTTATACCAAGCACGTTTTAAAAGGACACCGAACCACCGCTCTCGCCGATATGGGGAGAATTCAACTGGAACTGGAGCATCACTACGATAAGGGTTATGACTGGAGCGGGATCATTTCAGGGGGAAATTGCGTCATCTGTGAAAGCGATGCTGAACGCTATCAGTTTTCAGTCGCCAGCTCCGCAACCAGTAGCTACACCATCACCGCGACGGCGCAGAGCACCAGAGGCCAAGACAAGGATGAGTGCCTTACCAGCGATAAGGTCATGACATTGAAATCAACCAACGAATCAACCCCAAGCGCATGTTGGAAATAGAACACCACAAATGTTCAGTTTGTGAGGGGAGGAGAAAATCATCCTGTATCAGGAACGAATAAGGCCTGCATTGCAGGCCTTATTGGATAGATAATAATTCAACAGTGAATTAGCTGGTTAAATCATCGAAGAACTTTTTCACGCCATTAAAGAAACCTTCCGATTTAGGCTTATGCTTATTTGCCGCTTCACCACCGCAAGTTTCTTCAAATTCACGTAATAGTTCTTTTTGACGCGCGCTCAGTTTCACTGGTGTTTCAACCACGAGTTTGACAACCAAATCACCGATCGCCCCACCGCGTACGCCTTTCACACCTTTACCACGCATACGGAACATGCGCCCTGTCTGCGTCTCTTCTGGCACTTTCAGGTTGACACGACCATCGAGTGTTGGAACTTCAACTTCACCGCCAAGTGCCGCCATAGCAAAACTTACAGGGACTTCACAGTATAAGTTGTTGCCATCGCGTTCAAAAATGTGGTGCTCTTTGACGTGAACTTGTACGTACAAATCCCCCGCTGGAGCGCCCATTTCTCCCGCTTCACCTTCGCCAGATAAACGAATGCGATCGCCCGTATCCACACCGGCTGGAATTTTAACATTAAGCGTTTTGGTTTTTTGCTTACGCCCCTGTCCGTGACACACGTTACATGGGTCTTTAATGATCTTACCTTTACCATGGCAAGTCGGACAGGTTTGCTGTACAGCAAAAAATCCTTGGCGCATCTGTACTTGGCCGTGACCATGACAGGTTCCACACGTTTGCGCAGACGAGCCTTTCTTCGCGCCAGTACCTTCACAAGAATCACAATGGACCAGTGTTGGCACTTCAATCTCTTTCGAACAACCACGGACGGCCTCTTCTAAAGACAGTTCCATGTTGTAACGCAAGTCAGCACCACGTTGTGCACGCGCTTGACCACCGCCCCGACGACCACCACCGAAAATGTCACCAAAGACATCACCGAAGATATCGCCAAAATCAGCACTGCCGCCACCAAAGCCGCCACCGCCCATTCCGCCTTGTTCAAAAGCAGCATGACCGTACTGATCATAAGCCGCTTTCTTTTGCGAATCGGTTAAAATTTCATACGCTTCTTTTACTTCTTTAAACTTGTCCGAAGCGCTGTCATCCCCTTGGTTTCTATCAGGGTGAAACTTCATTGCTAGGCGCTTATACGCCTTTTTAATATCGCGCTCAGAGGCATCTCGGCCTACGCCTAATACTTCGTAAAAATCACGTTTTGACATCTTCTTCGTCACCAATTTGTTACCGCAAACGACACGCTGCCGCTTGGTGTTTATATCGACCTAACTAATGGCTCTAGATTCTAGTGAATTCAAACTAAAAAGACACTGTTAGTTAGATGGACACCAATGAGTTTTCATTAATTACAGACATACGGGCGTAAGAGTTACCCCAAACGCCCGCATCATACCGTTGATTTCATTCTTCTCTTAGAGAAGTTAGGGTGGGTTAAACTCGCGAGCCACCCAACCCTAGCCCTCCCCGTTGAAAAGGAGGGAACTCAATCAATTACTTTTTGTCTTCTTTGACTTCTTCAAACTCAGCGTCAACGACATCGTCTTCTGCAGACTGTTGTTGGCCTTCACCCGCTTGTTGTGCTTGAGCTTTTTGCTGAGCGATCTCCATCAGTTTTTGAGCAGCAGCCATAAGCGCTTGAACTTTAGCGTCGATCGCTTCTTTGTCTTCACCTTTCTTCGCTTCTTCAAGCTCAGTAATGGCCGCTTCAATCTTCACTTTGTCGTCAGCAGGAAGAGCATCACCCGCCTCTTCAATTTGCTTACGAGTACCGTGAATCATTTGGTCCGCTTGGTTACGTGCTGTCGCTAACTCTTCAAACTTTTTGTCCGCTTCTTTGTTTGCTTCAGCTTCTTGGACCATTTTCTCGATTTCAGCATCGCTCAAACCGCCAGACGCTTGGATAGTGATCTTCTGCTCTTTGCCTGTTTGTTTATCTTTCGCAGACACGTGCAAGATACCATCCGCATCCAAGTCAAACACAACTTCAATTTGTGGCATGCCACGTGGTGCAGCTTGAATACCTTCTAGGTTAAATTGACCTAGCGATTTGTTGTACATGGCTTGCTTACGCTCACCTTGTAGAACATGGATCGTTACTGCGTTTTGGTTGTCTTCAGCGGTAGAGAATACTTGATTCGCTTTAGTTGGAATCGTTGTGTTTTTCTCAACCAACTTAGTCATCACGCCACCCATTGTCTCGATACCGAGAGACAGAGGCGTTACGTCAAGTAGCAGTACGTCTTTTACTTCACCCGCAAGCACACCACCTTGAATGGCCGCACCAACAGCAACCGCTTCATCTGGGTTAACATCTTTACGCGCTTCTTTGCCAAAGAATTCAGCCACTTTCTTCTGAACCATAGGCATACGAGTCTGACCACCCACTAGGATAACGTCAGTGATGTCGCCGACAGACAAGTCTGCATCGGCCAGCGCCACTTTCAGTGGCTCAAGCGAACGCTGAACAAGGTCTTCCACTAGAGATTCTAGTTTCGCACGTGTCACTTTCACGTTCATGTGCTTAGGACCAGCAGCATCAGCGGTGATGTAAGGCAAGTTCACATCTGTTTGTTGCGCTGATGACAACTCAATCTTCGCTTTTTCTGCGGCTTCTTTTAGACGCTGCATCGCAAGTGGATCAGTTTTTAGGTTGATGCCTTGCTCTTTTTTAAACTCATCAACGAGATAGTTGATCATGCGGTTATCAAAGTCTTCACCACCAAGGTGTGTGTCACCGTTAGTTGCTAGAACTTCGAATGTTTTCTCGCCTTCAACTTCATCGATCTCGATGATTGAAATATCAAATGTACCACCACCAAGGTCGTATACCGCGATAACGCGATCGCCACCTTGTTTGTCCAAACCATAAGCAAGTGCAGCCGCTGTTGGTTCGTTGATGATACGTTTTACTTCAAGACCTGCAATACGACCTGCATCTTTCGTTGCTTGACGTTGTGCATCGTTAAAGTATGCAGGAACCGTAATAACGGCACCAGTAACTGGCTCACCAAGAAAATCTTCAGCTGTTTTCTTCATTTTCTTCAGAACTTCAGCTGAAACTTGAGGAGCGGCCATTTTTTGGCCTCTTGCTTCAACCCAAGCATCGCCATTATCAGCCTTCACGATTTTGTAAGGCATGATTTCAATATCACGTTGAACTTCTTCGTCTTCAAAACGACGACCGATCAAACGCTTAATTGCAAATAGCGTATTGGTTGGGTTTGTTACCGCTTGACGTTTTGCAGGCTGACCTACTAGCGTCTCACCATCTGTATATGCAATTACCGATGCAGTTGTACGTTCACCTTCAGCGTTTTCAATAACGCGAGGTTTGTCGCCATCTAAAACAGCAACACAAGAGTTAGTAGTACCTAAGTCAATACCAATGATTTTACCCATCAGGCTATCTCCAAATAAATTCTATTTTTGTTTTATGCTACCCCCTATGTGGGGGAGGGAGAACAGGGTTTCAACCCTTACTCACAAACTAAACAAGGATGTTCGTTTCTCGTATGCCCAATAAATAAGGTCACTCAGCACCTTTTCAAGGGCAAAATTGAAAAAAGTTATGATATTTCGACTAAACAGCGTAAATAACGACTTTTTCAATCCCGAAATCACTTAATGAAGGTTTCTATCTCGACATTAATCGATTTCGACATAAAAAAGAGAGGCGACGTACACT
>NZ_NDIO01000271.1:0-11141 GCF_002241085.1 Vibrio sp. V03_P4A6T147 | reverse complement strand
GGGATGGCGTAAGTTGGGTTAGAAATTTGTGCAATAACGCGAGCTTTTGTTTTTGCATCTAAAGGCAACATAAGGATATAGCTATCGAGTGTTACCCCGGCGATGGTAAATAAGGTCGAATCACGGGCAAAGCGCGTTGAATAGCTTAAAGACGACGCCATTTGATTTTTCAATATTTGCGCCGAATTGAACAGCCCGCCAACCACAGGCGCATCACTGATAGCAGCGAAAGAAGTTGATGAAAGTAAAGAGGTTAAGAGTAACGCGATGGGTTTTAGCCGCCCAAAAGAATAAAATATCATACTGTTTTCCCTACAGTTATTGCATGCGCACATTGTGGCAAGCTTACTCGTAAGGTCAAGTTGTAAGTCATATTGATGTTATAAGCCAACGATACACGAAGATGAATGTGAGGATTTAGTGGTAAACCTTAGCTCTCAAGGCACATTAGTTCGCCAATTCCGACGGTTATAATTTCATGTCCGACTAGCCCTCTAACGAGGGCTTTTTATTAACGATAGATAGACTTTGTGGACTCTCGCACAATTAAATCGATAGGGGGTAACCTAGCATCGTGCCTCTTACCACTGAGCAAGTTGAGAATGGAATGCGCACACACCGCACCGATCTCTTCAATTGGTTGGCGCAATGTCGTTAGGGCTGGAGTGAAATACTGAGAGACAGGTAAGTCATCAAAACCAATTACTGAAACATCATCTGGCACTCGCACACCGTGATCAGTTAACGCCTTAATGGCACCATAAGCCGTTTGATCATTAGCAGCAAAAATAGCCGAGAAATGGACTTTCGACTGCAACAGTTCAACCGTCTTTTCATACCCACATTCAGAGCTAAAGTCACCTTGTTTAATGAGTTTAGGCATAGGCTTAATTCCCGCTTCACGAAGCGCTTTTTGGTAGCCAGTGAAACGGGCGGTTGAATCAGGCTGATTAGCGAGCCCTTTTATATGAGCAATGTTCACGTGCCCTAATTGCAATAGGTGCAAGGTGGCAATATAACCGCCGAGTACATTGTCCACATTAATGCAACGTACATTATTACTAACAATTTGGTGGCCGACAGCAATGATGGGAATCGATTGAGCATATTTGAGGATTTGATCGCTTTTTAAACTGCCTGTCACTATGATCATTCCATCGACATTGCTTCTGGCAAGATACTCCAGTGCATGTGCTTCCAAGTTTTTCTGCCACTGACCTGTGGCAATCACCAGTGAATACCCTTGGGTCATTAATACCTTCTCCATGTCATTCAGAATTCGACTGGTGTGAGGGCTCTCTGCGTGCTGCACTAATACACCAATAGTCATCGAACGCTTATTGCCTAGATGACTGGTTGGGTAACTAGGTTTGTAGCCAAGGGTTTTAATTGCACGTTCAATATTTTGGCTTTTTTCATCCGATACGTAAGTTGTGCGATTCAAAAAACGAGAGACAGTGCTTGCCGAAACTTCGGCAAGCTTAGCGACATCATAAACAGTGGGTGCTTTCTTTGATTTTCTCATGGCGATGTTTGGCCCTTTAGAAGCACTCCTTCTCCACACGGAGAAGGAGTCTATCGTTTCTTTTTACTGTGTATCCCAACATATATTGGCGATCACAAATTGACACTCACCATTAGTAAATAATGAGAAGGGCGTGTCGAGATGAGTAAAACTTAATCCCTGCTCAGAGAAATGTGAACAAGCAATGTTCACGCGCGTAAAGCTATCATTGACGGTGGAAAAGTAGTGGCTGACGTCCACTTTAACCACGTTATCAATATCCCCCAAACATCCAGGAACAACGGCGCGTTGCAGTGACAAATAAACAGGTTCTGTTGCCGCTCTGAGCACTTTAATCTCAAAACTGACCACGCCATGCGCATTATCGTAATGGCTGAAATCTTCCGCTTGCCCTAGCCCCGTTTGCGCATAAACCATTGCTCCACCTCCCAGAATTTCTACCTCAACGGCGTCTTGCTGCTGCTGGTAGTTATACGGCTTAGTTCGGACAGCACCGAGTTTCATCACGTTGTTGCGTGAGACATCCACACCCATCCAATGTTCAGCATCCGACACTTTAAGTTGATAATCGCCTATCGTCGCCATAATGCCATACAGATGCTCTGCACGTGTTGCTTGCCATTTTACTTCTTCTGAGTCGATATCTAGATCAAGGTTATCCAAATCTCGAGTTTGTTTTTTTTCAGCGTAATTAAGCCCATAACCGTATTCAAATAAAGGAGCATGTTCCCCAACAGGAGACTGCTCACATTCAGGCACGACATAGTTGGGAATATGAGGAGGAATACGGTTCACACAGGTGCTGCGCTTTTTATTGGGCCAACTGAATGACAAGGTACCAGAGAAGTCGATATTAACTTCACCATTCTCTTTAGCCACTAAAACATCAGTAATGCCACGTCCTTCGCTGCCGGGTAAAAATGCCGCAACAAAAGCATCAGACAAGGATATTTCTTCATTGACAAACAGTGGACGACCGCTAAAGAAAATCGATACCACTTTTACGCCGCGCTTATGAAATGCTTTGATTTTTTCGCTATCTGCTCGGTAGCGACGTTTCAAGGTTGAAAACTCCAAAGATTGCCACGCTTTGATGTCACCCATCATTTCAGAATAAGGATCTTCACCAAACACCACAACCGCAATATCACCCGCTTGCCAATCACCCGTTAATTCTGGATCGTAGCAAACATTATCTATGCCCAATTCGGCTTCTAACGCCATTTTCACTGTGGTGGCTCCGGGGAAATCGGCTAAGTTATTTTCATCCCCTTGCCAAGTGAGGTTCCACCCGCCCGCTTGCTTTTGCAAATCATTGGCACCACTGCCCGTTAACACAACCTTGCACCCACGTTTGAGCGGTAAAATACCCTTGTTATTTTTCAACAGTACCATCGATTGCTGCACGGCTTGGCGAGCGATAGCACGATGTTCAGAGCAACCAATCAGTGACTGCTGACCAGCCAAAGCTCGCGCTGAAGGATGCGGTTTTTTCCATAAACCCGCGCGCATTTTCACCCGTAAAATACGCGTCACAGCATCATCAATTCGGCTTTGGCTCAGTACTCCACTTTTTGCATCGCTCACCGCCTGACGATAGGCTGATTGCCAATGCTCACGAATAGGGATCATTAAAATATCGTTACCCGCATTGATAGCGTAAGTCGCATTACCATCGGTACATTTACTGACTTCAGAATGACCATGCCAATCGGTTACAACTAATCCATCAAAGCCCATTTGATCTTTCAAAACATCAGTGAGTAGGTACTTACTGCCATGAATTTTGAGGTTGTAATCACCTGAAATGTGCGGCGCGTGATCATAGTTCGCTTGGTTATCCCACGAATTAAATGAAGACATCACCACTTGCGCACCGGCATTAAGGCCACTGAAATAGCCCATGGCATGCACGTTACGCAGCAGATCTTCACTGTAAGTATTGCTGCCGCGATCAACACCATTCACTGTGCCGCCATCGCCCACCCAATGTTTGACGTTTGAGATCACATGATGCTCACCTTGTAAGTCAATGGCATCACCTTGCAAACCTGCGACCATTTCGCTGGCATAAACATAAGTCACTTCAGGGTCTTCAGAGTAACCTTCATAGCAGCGCCCCCAACGCAAATCACGAGGGGTGGCTACGGTTGGTGCAAAGGTCCAATCAATACCCGTCGCGGCGATTTCCAGCGCGGTAATACGGCCAATTTTGCGAATTAACGCGGGATTGCGCGCGCACCCCAACCCAATATTGTGCGGAAATACGGTTGCGCCAAAGACGTTATTGTGGCCGTGTACTGCGTCAGTCCCCCACATAAACGGAATATGAAATGGGCGACCTTGATAAGCTTTTTCTGCGGCAAACCAGTATTCATCGGCTTTCGCTACCCATTCACTGGCTGGTGCATGTTTATTGCTGTTTGGCCAAGAGCCACCACCATTGAGTACCGTACCAATCTTATAATCGATGATTTCTTGCGGCGTAATATCGCGGATTTCTGGTTGGATAATCTGGCCAATTTTTTCTTCTAAGGTCATCAACCCTACGATTCTTGCTACTTGCTGTTCAATTTCAGGGTCAGCTTTGATTGCTGATTCTATTTTGGGCCAAACGTCGAAATAAGGGGCTTGCTTTATTATTGTCATCGTCTTGTTCACCATTAAAAACTGGCCAATGAGTTTTCACTCAGCGCATCAAAAATATGAATCGCATCTAGGTCGAGATAGAGTGTAACCTTCGTCACCTCTACCTCTGCCGCTTGGGTTTCCACCATCAAAGGCTGGCCTGCAACATGGGTTTTCAACAAAATGCTCGCACCGAGCAACTCTTTATCTTTGAGCGTAACGGCGATTGGCAAGACGCGTTCATGGTTAACTTGTTCTGCGCGTAAGTGAATATCGGTGGGACGAATACCGACATGCAATGCAAGGTTTTTAGACGCATGCGCTTTAAATCGCTCGGGAAGCGGAATAAAGATGTCACCCAGTTGGATAAGCCATTCGCCATCTTGCTGGATAAGTTGTGCATCAAGCATGTTCATCGAAGGGTTACCAATAAACTGCGCCACAAATTTGTTCGCCGGGCGTTGAAACACCTCTGTTGGCGTACCGACTTGCGCAACATAGCCATCTTTGAGGATCACAATGCGATCAGCGAGCGTCATGGCCTCAATTTGATCATGCGTAACATAAATAGTGGTAGTTTTAAGCTGACGATGTAACTGCTTGATTTCTTCGCGCATCACACCACGAAGCTTGGCATCTAAGTTAGAAAGTGGCTCATCAAACAAGAACACTTTTGGCGTACGCACCATGGCACGCCCCATCGCCACGCGTTGGCGTTGACCGCCAGATAACTCTTTAGGCTTACGATCAAGGAGCGGGTCAAGCTCTAACATTTTTGCCGCTTTACGCACTTCCTTATCGATTTCAGTTTTTGGCATGCCTTTTAACTTCAATGCAAACGCGATGTTTTCATACACGCTCATATGTGGGTAAAGCGCATAACTTTGGAACACCATCGCTAAGTCTCTATCTTTGGCATCTACGTTATTCATCCACTTGTCACCAACGTAAATATCACCGGCAGTAATCGACTCCAGCCCCGCCAACATGCGTAATGTGGTTGATTTTCCGCAACCCGATGGGCCAAGAAATACCACAAACTCACCATCATTCACCGTGAAATCAAAATGCCTAACAACATCCACATGACCAAACGACTTCTTAATGTTCTTAAATTCAACTTTTGCCATAATTTTTCTCCTTCACACTGCGCCTTCTTTCAACAAAACCACGCCAGCATGAGTAACTAAAATGAGGGATTGAAGGCTAATCAGCCTTTTACTGCACCGGATGTTAAGCCGCTTATCATCTGTTTGGACGCAAAGAGATAGATAGTCACCAGTGGCAATATAGAAATGGTGGTGCCAAGCATCACCGCACCCCAAGGCGTATTTGGAATGCCTTGCACGCTACGTAACGCCTGAGTAATGACGTAGTTTTCTGGCGATGTGAGCACCACTAACGGGTTCATAAAGCTGTTCCAGAAAAAGACAAACTGTACAATCGCCAGTGTTGCCAATGCAGGTTTCATCAACGGCAAAACAACGCTCCAGTAAGTACGAAACTCTCCCGCGCCATCGAGTTTGGCCGCTTCTAATAACTCTTTAGGAATAGAGGCCATCACGTGTTGGCGCATTAGAAAAATCCCAAATGGAGTGGTGGTAAACGGCAGCCAAACCGCCATGTGGTTATCCATCAAACCCAAAAATTTCACGATCATAAAATAGGGGATCAAGCTCAAGACGGGTGGGATCATCATGGAAGCCACCAACATGCCAAATAGCGCGTTCTTACCTTTGAACTGAAACACAGCAAACGCGTAACCGCCCATACTGCAAAACAACAGTGAGATAGTGGTGCCTAAAAAGGCA
This sequence comes from Vibrio sp. V03_P4A6T147, assembly GCF_002241085.1. Taxonomy (NCBI): domain Bacteria; kingdom Pseudomonadati; phylum Pseudomonadota; class Gammaproteobacteria; order Vibrionales; family Vibrionaceae; genus Vibrio; species Vibrio sp. V03_P4A6T147. Next base: position 5,177 of record NZ_NDIO01000271.1, on the reverse strand, counting down.
ATGTAGATAGAGTTAAACATCGCCTGCCAAAACGGCATAATCTGCAACAGCTTTGCATAGTTAATGGCTAAGCTATCCCCAATGGCAAAGCTGATGCCTGAACCGAAGATTTCCGTACGATCGCGCGTTGACAGCAGCGCCGACCACAAAAATGGGAAAACTGTGATCAACGCCGAGACAATCAATACAACCGCCAGTAGTGCCATCATTACTTTAGTGATGAGTTCAATGCTGCGATCACTGAGTTTTAAAGCGTGGATTGACATGCTATTACTCCCCTAACCCTTTTTTACCAAAAAAGAAAAACTGAATCGCAGTACAAGTTGCAATCAGCGCAAACAGCAGCCAAGAAATAGCGGATGCCGTGCCCATCTCTAGCCACTCCCAACCCACTTTGTAGAGATACATTGAGATGGTTAAGCCTGCTTGGCCTACGCCTCCGGTGCCGCGCGTTAATACAAACGGTTCTTCAAACAGTTGTAAGTTGCCAATGATGGTCATGGTGACGGCAAAGAAAACGAAAGGGCGAATCATCGGCAGTGAGATATTCCAAAAACGGCGAAAGGCGTTAGCGCCATCCATCCGCGCGGCCTCTAAAATTTCTTTGGGAATGGTCATTAAACCTGTGGTGTACAACACGATGTTAAAACCGGTGTATTTCCAAAAAACCATGATGGCAATCGAGGGTTTGATCATGTTGGCATCATCTAACCAACGGATAGGTTGATACTCATTAAGCCAAGAAAATGCCCAGCCAAAGACACTGCTATCAGCTAAAGCCATTAAGCTTTGGTTGATGATGCCCGAATTGGGTGAATACATATTGAAGAAGATGAGCGACGCCGCCACCGTTGAAGTAATGAATGGTAAAAAATAAGCGGATGTCAGCCAATGACGCAGCCGATCGCCCAATGAAACCAAAATATAGGCCACTGGAATAGCCACTAAATGTTGAGCGACGCCCGAGGTTATCGCCAACCACAATGTATTGCTTAATGAACGCCACAACCAAGGGTCGGTCAATGCAACTTGGTAGTTATCAAATCCCACATAATTCATGGCGGCAACCCCTTCGACGGGGTTCCACGCATGAAAAGAGAGATAGACAGAAAACAGGAGAGGAAAAACTCCAAAAACAGAAAAAATAATCAAAAACGGCAATAGAAACCCGTACGGTGTAAGCGCTTTCAAACTCAGGTGAGAAAAAAAACGTCGACCCGATGGCGCTTGCACAGCGTTGCTCGTAACGTGATTCATAATAACGACCTCTTAGGCATAACATCATGCCTTCTATAACTTACGCTTAGTGAACCACCAGCACCGCTGGCGGTTCTTTTTAATGATGACAGTGCTATTGCATATTACGGGTACGACGCTGAATTAAACGTTCTGCATCTTTCAATGCGGCTTTGATGTCTTTGCCTTCATCCAACACTTCCATCAGTGCATTTTCTAAGATGATAGAACGAGCCACATGGTCGCCTTTCGCAGGCGCGACTGGTTTGATGTTTTTTGCCACATTCGCAAACAACAAACGCGCTTTTTGACCACCTAGAAATTCAATTTCTTCATTGAACATTGGGTCATCGTAAGTCGTGACATTAGAGGGGAACGCGGCAATCGTTTCGAACGCTTTAAGCTGCACATCACGGTTGGTTGTCATGTACTCAATCAGCTTCCACGCTTCATCTTGATGTTTTGATTGAGTAGGGATTGAGAGAAATGAACCGCCCCAACTGCCGTAAATACCATCAGGAAGGTTTGATACGGCCCATTTGCCTGCTGTATCTGGCGCAATCCAGTTTTTCAGATGTCCGAGTAACCACGCACCAGAAAGCTGAGTAGCAAAAGTACCGTTACGGAAACCTTCATACCATTCGTTAGACCATGCCAAAATTCGGCCATCTAGCCCTTTTTCACGAATCGTTTTTGCCACTTCAAATGCATGTACAAAACGTTCGGAAGTGACGACTGAATTTCCCTTACTATCAAAATACAATCCTTCGCCGTCAGGAACCGTGGTAAAAATGATCGCTTGTGCCACATCAGCGGCGGATGCAATCAGCTGTACGTTTTGTTTCTTCAATATTTCACCGGCTTTGATGTAAGAGTCCCAATCTTTTATCGCTTGATTGATGTCAATCCCCGCCTTTTCAAACACATCGGTTCGGTAGTACATCACGCCTGGGCCAAGGTCGACAGGAATGCCATACATATGGCCATCGCCACCCTTGCCTTGTGCCCAAGCATAAGGTGCGAAATGGTCTTGGAATTTGTCCGCGCCATATTTTTCCGACAAATTGACTAAGCCACCGGAGGCAACAAAGGGGCCAATTTTCTCTACATCAACCACAATCACATCCCCCGCTCCGGATCCTGTGGCAAGGTTCGTCGTCAGCTTGGTGTGGTGGTCGCCGTGGTTATTCATTAAATAGTCAACCTTGATACCACTCTTTTGTTCAAAGTCCGGCAATAAGACTTTCAAACTGCTATCAAAGTCGGGGAAACCGTCTAAACGGATGGTGTGGTCGGCAGCATATGTAAGCGAAGAAAATCCTAAAGCCACGGCGCTTGATAGCACTAAGGTCTTAAATTTCATGATTCATCCTTAATATCTTTATTGTTAGGTTTATAGGGTGTTGAGTAAATTTTTGACGGAGTCTCGTATCACCAACGAAGGGGATAATTTGAAGTTCACGTCGCGTTTGTTTTTGTGCAGCTTTTGAATAACGAGCTGAACCGCTTCTAAGCTCATCTGTTCAAGAGGGAAATTCACGGTCGTTAACGCTGGGGTGAGGTAACGCGCGAATAAAATATCGTCAAATCCAACCAAGGATATGTGTTGTGGTATTTGCAACCCGACACGGCGCAACTCTTCAAATGCACCAAATGCCATATGATCGTTTGAAGCAAATACGGCGCTAAATTCACAGTGACGCATCAGTAATTTGCGCATCGCTTTGACGCCGGATTCTTCGGTAAAACCAGCTTCAGACACGAGTGCTTCTTCATAGTCAAGCCCAGCCTCTTCCAACGCTTTTCGGTAGCCTTGCAAACGGCCTCGCGCATCAGATTTATCCAATGGCCCAGTAATACAAGCAATTCGTTGATGACCCTGACTGAGTAAATACTGTGTCGCCAAAAAGCCACCTATCTCGTTATCAATGTCAATACAGCTGCTGGCCATTTCAGGAATAAAACGGTTCACTAGCACCAAATGAACCCCTTGTTGATCCAATTCAATCAAGTAGTCATCGGTTAGATGTTGAGTATGGAGAATTAATGCATCGACTCGGCGACCTAGCAGAAATTGCACCGACTCTTTTTGTCCTTGCTCTGTGTTCGAGCCTGCCGTCACGACGACGTGGTAGCCAAACTTACGCAATTGCTCTTCAATGTTATGCAAAATGCTTGAATAAAAAGGGCCCCCTAATTCCGGTACTATGATGCCGATGCTCCCCGTACGGCTTGAGGCCAGTGCTTGAGCAATAGAATTGGGGCGGTAACCAAGATCTTTAATCGCCTTTTCGACTCTGAGTTTTTTATCGTGGCTAACACGGCTAGTTCCATTAATCACCCGCGACACCGTCGCTTGCGATACACCTGCATGATCAGACACATCTTTAATTGTCGCCACTCTCGCCTCACAACATTACTGACAAAACCAACAAGAAACCGCTTTCATGAGCTAGTATTCAAGATATCCCCTCGCTTTAGCGTGAGAGAAATCACATCGAACTAGGCACACAAATGACAATTATCTAAACATTGAAAGCCACAGCAGTTTCCCAGGCAGCCATGAAACTGTTTCATGGCAATCGGAAGAGAGAAAAAGATGATGGCCGATTACCGTAAATAAAAAAGGGCCACTAATGTGGCCCGAAAGCGTAAGTGTATCGCTGGAGGTTAAAAACCACGGCAGGCATCGAGCGAGCCGTGAAAAAAGAATGGACAGTTAATGATCAAATATGGGGTTACCACCACGCTTCCCACATCGCGCCAATCGTTACCGTATCTGGGTTACTTGCGGCTTTAAATAGGCCGTCTTTGTCGATCACAGTTTCGTTATCGGCATCACCCAAAGTGGCATAGAAACGGAGCATTGGTCGAGCGCCTGCACCTTTACCAAACGAAATGTTCTGCGATAGTGTCACTTTCCAAGAAGAGTTGGTGGCGTCGATGTTGTCAAAATCTACAACATCATAGCCAGCTTCTAACCACGTTGAGTTGGTCTCATCCCAAAAATACATCGGGCGAACCAACACGTTGTAGTTAGTACGGTCATACTGTTTGTATGCACCATCTTCGTAGGCTTGATAAGCCGCTAGGTATTCAATCGCCGCATTGTCTCCCAGCGCCTTACTCCCATCAAAGCTCACCAACAACGCTGATTGATTCTCCGTTTTCCAAAAAACACTGTCTTTGGCGTTATCAGCATAACGCACCACCAAACGGTCATCCCCAAACTTCAATTCACCCGCCACTTGAAACGCGTTGAGTTTTTTGGCCGTTGGATCCGAATTGTCATCAAAGCCGTAGTTAGCATAAATGCTGAGATTGGTTGTATCAGAAAATTGAATGCCGTGGATTTTGGTGGTCAATGCGTAATTACCATCTGGATGATCGCTAGGAGAAGCCCCCGTTGCACTGACGACACTGGCGTCGAATTTAATGCCTCCTAGATTAAGGTTGTAGAAACCACCACCTTGCCCATCATGCGTCATCCAAAAATAGTCGTTCAAATTCGTTGAAATACGTTGGTGAAAGTCTCGACCAGCCCATACATAAAGTTCAGGTTGGCTTTCAAAAATGTTGGTTCCGCCAGCGTAAGCTTTAGGCACACCCACCTCATCACCCCAATGGTTGAACATCACCACCACATCCCAAATAGCACCGCTGTCACTGACGAATCCTTTACCAAATTGGAACTCACCACCGTTACCTTCGTTACCTAAACGGCCTGTTGAGTTACCGTTTAAACGGCCATTGGTTTCAACCAGTTTGACATCGCCATTTTGGTAGGCTGCGCCATAACGAGCATAACCAGAAAATACGATACCCGCGGGAACGTTTATATCTGGTGTCAGCACCAGTGGTTGTTGATCTTGATCCAACACCTCAGGATTTGGCATTGGATCGTTGGCAAAAGAAGGAGCAGAAGAGAGTACGGCAGCCAC
>NZ_NDIO01000338.1:0-11194 GCF_002241085.1 Vibrio sp. V03_P4A6T147 | reverse complement strand
GTTATGTGCACTATTAAATGTACATATAATTATCATTTATATTTATCTTGTTGATATTAAATTTAATTATTATAAGAATTCTTCGAGTTATTTTGGCTATTGTCTTTTTTGTGACCATTTTATTTGACGCTCGTTTTACACTATTTTTCCGTGCTACTGGCGAGGTTGGTTTTCTTGATCCATTTTCAATGAGCGAATCATTCGCAGTCACGTCGCTGGTGGTTGATTGGATGTAAGTCGTCAGCGGATGCTAATAATAACTCTCTAGGATTGAGAAATGAAAAAAGTACAACGTCAAATGAAGTGGCTATTCCTCGCAGCCTCTATCAGCGCAGCACTACCAGTATCAGCCGCGAAAATGGTGCAGGTTGATGATCCAAGTCTACTAGAACAAGCTTTATCCATGCAGGCTCGCAGTATTGTGCCAACACAAAATGGCTTTCAGGTGATAAAAAGCGTCACTCTACCTAATGGTAAAGTCAAAGTCCGTTACCAGCAGATGTATCATGGTTTACCGGTCTTTAATACGTCAGTCGTAGCAACGCAAACTGAGAAAGGTATCGGCCAAGTTTACGGCATGATGGCGCAGCAAATTGATTCTGATGTGGTAAGTACTTCACCACAAGTTGAACAAAAGCAGGCGGTTAGCATTGCACTTACGCATTACCAACAACAAAACCCATCACTAACGAGTGCGGATCTTGTTACAGAAAACGAGCGTGCTCAATTGATGGTGCGTTTGGACGAAAACCAAATGGCTCAAATGGTTTATTTAGTCGACTTCTTTGTTGCAACCAATGAGCCTGCACGGCCATTTTTCTTTATTGATGCGAACTCTGGTGACGTATTACAAACTTGGGAAGGGTTAAACCATGCAGAGGCGACGGGTACTGGACCTGGTGGAAATCAGAAGACAGGTTTTTATCAGTACGGAACAGATTTCCCAGGGTTAGTGATAAATAAAGTAGGCAACACCTGTAGCATGATGAATAGCGCTGTAAAAACCGTGGATATGAAGCATGCGACATCGGGTGGTTCAACGTTCAGCTATTCATGTAGCGACGCGAGTAATTACAACGATTACAAAGCGATTAATGGCGCTTATTCACCGCTTAATGACGCACACTACTTTGGTAAAGTGGTGTTCGATATGTACAAAGACTGGATGAACACCACTCCATTAACCTTCCAGCTAACTATGCGTGTGCATTATGATAGCAACTATGAAAACGCCTTCTGGAACGGATCGTCCATGACCTTTGGTGATGGCCAAAATACATTTTATCCATTAGTGGATATCAACGTCAGCGCGCATGAAGTGAGCCACGGCTTTACCGAGCAGAACTCAGGGCTTGTTTACCAAAATATGTCTGGTGGTATCAATGAAGCGTTCTCTGATATTGCTGGGGAAGCGGCTGAATTTTATATGAAAGGCAGCGTTGACTGGGTGGTCGGGAGTGACATTTTCAAATCTTCCGGTGGCTTACGTTATTTTGATCAACCGTCAAAAGATGGCCGTTCTATCGATCACGCTTCTCAATACTACAATGGATTAAATGTTCACTATTCAAGTGGTGTGTTTAATCGCGCGTATTATTTGCTAGCCAACAAAGCCAATTGGTCGGTTCGTAAAGGTTTTGAAGTGTTCACCGTCGCTAACAAGTTATATTGGACAGCAAACAGTACCTTTGACCAAGGTGGATGTGGCGTCGCAAAAGCGGCACAAGACTTAGGTTATAACAAAGCGGATGTGGTTGATGCCTTTAACCAAGTGGGCGTAAATGCTAGCTGTGGCGTAGTGCCTCCAACGGAGAATGTACTAGAAAAAGGTAAACCAGTAATAGGGTTACAAGGTACGCGAAGCTCCGAAGCCTTCTATACCTTTACGGTCGCAAGCTCAACCAGCGCTAAAGTTTCGATCAGTTTGGGCTCAGGTGATGCTGATTTGTATGTCAAAGCCGGCAGCAAACCAACCACTTCTTCGTGGGATTGTCGCCCTTACAAATCGGGCAACAATGAACAGTGCACAATTTCTGCAACACCAGGAACCACCTACCATGTGATGCTCAAAGGCTATAGTAACTACAGTGGTGTAACGTTAAGACTGGATTAATCATCTTTATTGATTAAATTTAAAGGGGCACGAGTCAGTGCCCCTTTGTTATGTAGGAGGGTATTCAACGATAGGTTGTTCAACAACCACGGTGTTTGTTTCTAGTCTTTTCTTGCCAGCTTCTCCGCCTCCACAAATTCGCCTTGTCTTAAGCATCGAAACACCGATTTGTTGTTATGGCTTGCTATCGATATAACCACAGCACTTTTGTTATATGTAGTGTGAAAATGTCGTTAGATAAATTGATGGACGCAATTGCCGATCAAGGTTGGTACATATGGGATGACTTTTTAACACCAGAGCAAACCAAAAACCTACGAGCGTGTACGCCACCGCAGTTACAAGTGGCGCGAATTGGCAGGCACGATGCCTTGCAATTAGAGGTTGAAATACGCAACGATAAAATCCAATGGATTGAAAACAGCATGGGCTTGCCTGTGCAAGACTATTTGCAACGTATGGAGCAAATTCGGCAAGAGGTTAACCGCCACTTTTTTCTTGGGCTATTTGAATACGAAGCTCATTTTGCCAAATATGAAATAGGGGCATTCTACCAAAAACACCTCGACGCCTTTACAGGCAACGCCAGCCGCAAACTGACGACGGTATTTTATATGAATGATCGGTGGTGTGGTGCTGATGCAGGTGAGTTGGTTATTTACGATGTTGAAGATCAGTATCTCGCGACGGTTGCGCCGATAGCGGGGCGTTTACTGGTCTTTTTATCCGAACGTTTTCCGCATGAAGTACAACCTACCAACGCTGAGCGTTTCAGCATCGCTGGGTGGTTTCGCATTAATGGCGTGACAGGCAACAAGCTCGATATTGCCAGTTAACGCAAAAAAGCTAATAAGTAAGCGTGGCTTTTGTGCTGCCACGCTCTTTTATCAATCAAATTTGATCAGGGTAAAATGAGGATGTGACCATTATTCACTCCTATGACGTTACGCGGGCTTATTAAGATACGCGTTTTGCAAAATGTACATGCGCTTTACGTCACGATATTGGCCATTAATGAAGAATTCTTCAACTAAGTGCCCTTCCTCAACAAAGCCGGCTTTTTGGTATAAATGGATGGCTTTTTCGTTTTCCGTCGACACATGCAGGTAGATTTTGTGTAGGTTCAAAATGGTGAAAGAGTAGTCTAAGGCTTTGTTGATCAAGGTTTGTGCAAACCCTTTTCCTTGGTGCTCTGGCGTGATGATGATCTGAAACTCTCCACTGCGGTGAATGTAATCAATTTCAATTAATTCAACGAGACCGATCAGTTCCTTATCTCGGTTCTCAACCACAAACCGACGCTCGGCGTTATCGTGAATGTGCTTGTTGTACAGCTCTTCCAGCTCATCAAAAGATTCATAAGGCTCTTCAAACCAGTAAGACATAATGTTGCGGTTGTTATTGAGATCATGGATAAAGCGTAAGTCACCGCGCTCTAACGCTCTTAATGATAATTGATTATTCATAGCAAACCTTCATTGAACTAAGGCATTCATCTTATGCCGACTTTGTTGCAATACAAGTGGTTAGTCAGCAATTTTTTAAAATGCGTACGCTTACGTCTTGTGATCTGATGCCGCGAGATGAATCAGTTCGGTCAGTTTGTTTATGCTTTCCTGCCATGCCATGTTGTCTTCAAAGTTCGCTACACTGAAACGGATACAGTGTTGGAATTGTCCCTGCGTTGCAAAAAGATGCCCCGGCAGGAGGCTGATTTTGTTTTGCAGGCCACGTTGATAAAGCTCAAAACTATCGATGAATGACGGAAGTGTCAGCCAGCATAAAAATGAACCTTCAGGTCGGCTTAATTGAAACTGCCCTTGCAGCGACGGGTAGTGATTGAGCGAGGTGGTGAGCAATTTGGCAAAGCGCTGCTGGTTCAGTTGGTAAGTGCGGCGCATTTTGGCTAGATGTTGGCGGTACTTACCACTTTCGAGAAATTCCGCTACGGCTGATTGGATTAAATTCAAGCTGCCCATATTCTCGCTGAGCAATATCTTTTCTATTTGTGCTTGATACTTTCCCGCGATGATCCAACCGATCCTCAACCGTGAATCCAAGGTTTTGGAGAGCGAATTGATGTAAATAACGCGGCCTTTGCCATCCAGCATCTTCAAGCAAGGTATCGGCTTTTGAAAATACAGGCCACCAAACACATCATCTTCAATAATTGGTGTATCACCACTGACAGCCAAAAGCTGTTTACGTTTTTCCAGAGGCATTTGTGAACCGGTTGGGTTGTTAAAATTAGGCGTGACGAGAATCGCCTTAATCGGCCATTGAGATAGCGCTTGTTCGAGGGCGCTGATGTCGATGCCTTCGACACTATGGCTGGGGATCTCCACCACTTTTAAGCCTAATGATTCAAGCAACAGCAGCGTGCCAAAATAACAAGGTGACTCAACGGCCACAATGTCTTCGCGCTTGGTTAATGCACGAAATGCGAGGCTGATGGCCTGCTGACCGCCATGCGTAATGGCGATTTCTTGTGCTTTGATTTGTAGGCCCAAATCTTGCGATATTTTTAGCAGTTGTTTGACTAAATGGCTATTACCTGGCGGTAGCTGATAGTGGCTAGGAATGTGCGTTTGCTGGCGGCTGTGGCGGCCAATTTCTGCATACAAACTACGAATCGCGGCGCTTTGCGTATTAGGATGCGCTGAACCTGCGGGCATGTGATGTTTCACTGTGGGTTGAACCAAAATTGATTTAGATAAAGAGAGCAGGTCAATGCTATTGGGTTGTGGCAGCGGAATCTCCAAAGGGGTTACAGCACCTTGGACTCGATAGCCTGAACGAGGCTGAGAGTAGACGACATTCATCGCTTCTAACTCTTGATAAGCACGAATAACGGTATTTTTGCTGACAGACAATTGTTCGCATAGCTGGCGAATGGAAGGCATTTTATCGTGTGCGTGGAATAAACCATCGTCGATGGTCTGCTTAAGATGACGTTTTACCTCAGTATATTTAGGTTCAGTATATTTAGGATCCGTGTTTTTAAGCTTACTTTTCATTCTGTACCCACTAAATTATTCAAATCTGTGCCTTTTGCGCATAACTGTACCCAAATAAAGTAGCAGCATAGAATCGATTGTGGCTAGGAATTTTGTGATGTTTGTAAGAATGATCCCGTTCTTGTTTGTCGTGCTATGGGCATCTGGTTTCGTTGGCGCAAGGTTTGGCTTAATGTATGCGGAACCTGCCACGCTGCTCACGCTGCGCATGGTGGCGAACGTGGTGCTTTTTATTGGTTTGTTGTTATTGCTCAAAAGGCGCATTCCGCATGGTCGCCATTTGTGGCATTCCTGTATAACGGGTGTGTTGATTCATGGTTGCTATTTGGGCGGAACCTACCAAGCGATTTCTTGGGGAATGCCAGCAGGTTTAAGTGCTCTGCTGGTGGGGACGCAACCCATTTTGACTGCGCTGCTGCTGGTTTTTATGAGTACAGAGCGCTTTAATCTGGCGCAGTGGTTAGGGTTAGCTCTTGGGTTTTCTGGGATAAGTCTCGTCTTGATGGGTAACATTGAGTGGCAATCGGAACTGCACAAATGGCCTGCCATTAGTTTGTGTTTGTTATCTCTGCTCGGCATCACGCTCGGCACCTTATATCAGAAAAAATTTTGCCAAGGTGTGGATATGATTGGCAGCGCTACCGTGCAATATGTGGCTGCGTTATGCCTATTTTTACCTTGGGCTTGGAGCTTTGAAACCATGCAAGTGCAATGGACACCGACCTTTATCATGACACTGGTATGGCTGGTTGTGGTGCTGTCATGTGTCTCTATTTTATTGCTGTTGTATATGGTTGAACACGGTGCGGCCTCAAGTGTGGCTTCAGTGTTTTATCTTGTACCGCCAACCACCGCCATTCAAGCATGGCTTGCTTTTGATGAATCATTGGATGGGTTTGGTGTTGCGGGCTTCTGCCTTGCCGTTACGGCTGTTTATCTGGTGGTGAAAAAGCCGAATCTGCTGAGAAAATTGGCGAAACCGGTATTTGAGCGTTCATAAAATTCACCCCTATAAATCGAACTTAGAATGGGGTGCTCTGCTGGTGGTCGGGTAATCAATGGATAATTTCTGACTCGCGGCGGCACCTAATGACTTTGCCAATTTTTTCAGATTGATCTTAAGCGATGCACTCAAAAATGCGCTGCCCTTCCTCTGTTTTCCTAAAATATTTTACTGTGTCATCTAGTTTTAAACTAAGTGAAACACAACTGTCATATTTGCGTCCTAAAGTGAGTTTCGTTCAATACACAACGGCAATAAAGCCTCTTAAGGATATTTGTGATGAAAAAGACAGTAATCGGTGCAATCGCTCTTTTAGGTGCATTGGCAGTTAACCCAGTTTTTGCAAAAGAAACCATTTCTGCTGTTGGCTCTAGCAGCGTAACGCCATTGATGGAAGTTTTCTCTGAAACATATATGAAGAAAAACGCGGACGTGTTTATTGAGGTTCAAGGCCCAGGTTCTTCTGCCGGTATTAAAGCCGCTAAGAACGGCAGTGCGGATATTGGTATGTCTTCACGTGGCCTAAAAAGCTCAGAAAAAGAAGCATCATTAGTTGAAGAAAAGATCGCGCTTGATGGTATAGCGGTGGTTGTGCATCCAAGCAATAAAGTAAAAGGGTTGAGTGCTGAACAAGTCTCTGCTGTTTACCGAGGCGAGATTACGAATTGGAAAGATGTCGGTGGTGAAGACAAACCTATCGTTGCAATTACTCGCGATACCGCATCAGGGACTCGTGGTGCATTCGAAGAGATTATGAAACTGACAAAAAAAATCTCAGACAAGACGGTATCTGCTATCTCTCAACGAGCTCAAGTAGCTAACGGTAACGGCAGTTTGAAAACTATGGTTGCGTCTAACCCTTATTCCATCGGTTACATCTCTCTTGGCACCGTTGATAACACGGTTCATGCCTTAGCGGTAGACGGTACTGATGCATCGGTAGATAACGTGAAAAATGGTTCATACAAAGTGGCTCGTCCTTTCCTTGTACTGTACAAAAAAGGCCAACCATCCGCTCAAACGCAACAGTTCCTTGATTGGATGCTAACGCCTGAAGCTCAAAAACTCGTTGCAGAACATCACTATATCGCAGTGAACTAATTGACTCTCCCATTCGACTTGAAGTTGCAGCGACGTTGTTTCGTTCAGCCCAATCACATGCTTTATCCATGTGGATGGGAATTCACTGACTTGTTGTTTAGCCGCCACTTCAAGTTGTTTGGGGAAATAACTTTAAAAGTTTGCTTGGCCCATCGTTGGGGCTGAGCCTTTTCTATCCACGTCGATTCCATCGAATAGTGAGATTGATACTATGACCATCGCAACAAATAGTGAAAAGCTTATGAACAACGTTTCTACGCAAGCTTCCAAACGTGCACTTCGTGCTAAAAAGCGTGTGGACTGGAAAGAGCGCATTTTCCACGGGTTGTTTCTTACCAGTGCCATTATTGGCATTGTGTCTCTTGCCATCATTGCCTACTTTATTTTCCGCGAAAGTATTCCCGCATTTCAAGAAGTGGGTATCTCGGGTATCGTCCTTGGACAAGATTGGTTGCCGCCAGCTCTGTATGGTGTGGCAACTATGATTGTCGCTTCTGTGGTTTCAACGTTTGGTGCGGTTATCGTTGGTGTGCCTGTGGGCGTCCTTACCGCTATCTTCATTGCCGAAGTCGCACCAAAACGTGTCGCGAATATCATTCGCCCAGCCGTTGAATTGCTCGCTGGTATTCCTTCCGTGGTCTATGGTTTCTTTGGTCTTGTGATTATTGTTCCTTTGATTCAGGACATTTTCCAAGTTCCTGCGGGCAATACCATTCTCGCGGGCATTATTGTGCTTGGTGTCATGATCTTACCGACGGTGATTACCGTGTCCGAGACTTCTATTCGCGCAGTCCCTCATGCGTACAAAGAAGGTTCTTTGGCATTAGGTGCATCCAGTATTTTTACCATCTTCAAATTGCTGGTACCGGCAGCTCGCTCCGGAATTATGACCGGCGTCATCTTAGGAATTGGGCGTGCGCTCGGTGAAACCATGGCCATTATTATGGTGATGGGCAACGCGCCAGCGATGCCTGAAGGTATTTTAGACTCAGCACGCACGCTGACAGCCAATATTGCGATTGAAATGTCTTACGCAAGTGGTGTTCATGCCAGTGCGCTTTATGCAACAGGCGTTGTGCTATTGGCATTCATCATGATCTTGAATGCCACATTGCTCTATTTAAACCGTGAGAGAGCGAGATAATAGTGATGGATACAGTAAAACTAAAACGTGCCCGCCAGCTAAAAGATAACGTATTGAAAATATCTATTTGGATTGCGGCCGCTGTAACAGTCGGCTTCCTATTTTGGATTATCTGGTACATCCTTTCTAACGGGCTACAACACGTAGATTGGAATTTCGTTACTGACGATTACACCCGTACTGGCAATGAACACGGGATCTTCCCGATGATCATATCGACGATTTATATGGTGATCGCTTCTATTTCGGTGGCCGCCCCGTTGGGTATTATGACGGCGATTTATCTTACCGAATACGCCAAAATCGGTAGTCGCTTGGTGAAAGTGATCCGCTTTTGTACCGAATCTTTGGCGGGGATCCCCTCCATTATCTTTGGTCTATTTGGCATGACCTTCTTTGTGGTGATTCTAGGCTTAGGCTTCTCTATTTTGTCGGGTGCGCTAACGCTCAGCATTTTGATTTTGCCTGTGATCATTCGGACCACAGAAGAAGCGTTGATGGCCGTTCCTCAAACTTATCGCGAAGGTTCTTATGGTCTTGGAGCCTCAAAAATATACACCATTTGGCGTCTGATTTTGCCAAGTGCAATGCCCGGCATCCTCACGTCAATTATTTTGAGTATTGGTCGTGTTATTGGTGAGTCGGCTCCTGTGTTTTTAACCGCAGGAATGGTGGCACGTATTCCTGATTCATTGCTCGATTCAGGCCGCACCCTAACCGTTCACCTTTACAAACTCACAACAGAGCTGTTCACGGTTGAAGAGTGGAATCAAGCCTACGGCACAGCAACCGTGCTAATTGTGGTTGTGCTACTGATCAACATGGTGACGAAGCTAATCGCAAGACGATTTAATACCGCTTCTTATTAAGCAGAGCGTTGGGCGCGATTTACAGAATTTTGAGAGATAATAAGAATGAATAAATTTAATATTGAAAACCTAGACCTTTTTTATGGCGATAACCAAGCGCTAAAATCAATCAACCTGCCTATTCCAACTCGTCAAGTGACAGCGCTGATTGGCCCTTCTGGCTGCGGAAAATCGACTTTATTACGCTGTTTGAACCGAATGAATGACCTCATTGAAGGCGTGACTATCACCGGTAAATTGGCGATGGATGGGCAAGATATTTACGGCAATATTGATGTTGCAGATCTGCGTATCAAAGTGGGAATGGTGTTCCAAAAGCCAAATCCGTTCCCAATGAGTATTTATGAAAACGTGGCGTATGGGTTACGCGCACAAGGGATTAAAGATAAAAAGCACATCGATGAAGTGGTTGAGCGCTCATTGCGCGGCGCGGCGTTGTGGAATGAAGTAAAAGATCGCTTGAAGTCGCATGCGTTTGGCCGTTTGGCCTCTCTGGTGGTCAACAACAGCGTTTGTGTATCGCACGTACGATAGCGATGGAGCCGGATGTGATTTTGATGGATGAACCAACATCCGCCCTTGACCCGATTGCAACACACAAAATTGAAGAATTGATGGAAGAGCTGAAAAAGAATTACACCATCGTTATTGTCACGCACTCAATGCAGCAAGCGCGTCGTATTTCTGATCGCACGGCGTTTTTCTTAATGGGGGAATTGGTTGAACACAATGATACACAAGTGATTTTCAACAATCCTAAAGATGATAGAACTATGGGATATGTCAATGGCGATTTCGGCTAGTCACTTATTGCAGCGACTAACCTGAAATAATATCGAACTCATTATAACTATAAAGCGATGGTAACTTTGCCCCTCATACCGAGGGGCTTTTTTGTAGAAACTTCATTGCATACATATTCTTATCCGCAATATGTATTAATTGATTAATATTGGCTGAATCTTTAGGAAAAGAGGCAATACCGATACTGGTTGAAAGTTTTGCTCCCACTCCATTATCCACGAAGAAATTCTCTTTAAAACACGCTTTAATGTGGCGTTGCATAATGCTCAGTTCCATCGCATCTACGCTATGGATGATCAGGGCAAACTCATCACCCCCCATACGAAATACCGAATAATCAAAGGTTGGAATCGAATGTGTTAAGCGAAACGCTACTTGCTGCAACACACTGTCCCCTGCTTTATGACCATTTTGGTCGTTAATGGGCTTAAAGCCATTTAAGTCGAGAAGAAAGAGAGAGAAGGGGTTGTTGGTAGAAATTTGATTCAGCTCTTCAAACATAGCAAGGCGGTTAGCAAGCCCAGTTAGAGGGTCAGTTAATGCTAAGGTACGCTGAGCAACCGCTTCTTTATGAAAAATATAGCTAACTAAGCCAATGCAACCCAGCATCAAGAACATCAGCAGAAATTGTACCTGTGTTAGCCTATTTGCTTTTTCTTTTTGCTCTAGATAGATAGGGCTTTGCAGTTGAAAGTTTTGGTTTACATAGCCGATAACTTGGTCGTAAATCAAGTGGGCATGTTTTTCAAATACAGCCAATGACTTTTGATCTTTAACGGCCAGCAATAAGCTTTCTAATATTTTGAAATCATCAAAGTTGTTCTTAAAGAAATGCTGGGAATCCGTTCTACCCATAAAATTATCCGATTCCTTACTCGTTAGAATCAAGTCAAAACGGCTCCAAATCAGCTCATACTGCAACCAAGTGTGCGCTCTCTTCTCCTTTGACTCTAGGTAATAAGGAATCGAAGCAACCAGCTCAGAATACTCTTTGGTGAGCTGGAATAAATACCAAGTTGCATAGTTACGTTGGTCGGTATAGGAGTTGGCTAAAGAGCGTGTGGTCGAAAGTATATACAAATTAGCGACGATCAAGGCGACTGACAGGACAATCAACAGTGTTTTTGCCCGGTATAACAAGGG
>NZ_NDIO01000391.1:0-11285 GCF_002241085.1 Vibrio sp. V03_P4A6T147 | reverse complement strand
CATGCCATAGTGATCAAACGCGTACCACGCCCCTTGAATATCAGCTTGGCTGGCTTATATTGCTCTACAAAAACTTTGTGCAATAACGTAGCCAAATCACAAGAAAACACAGTATTATCACCCCTTATTCCACATACTTCGTGGAGATCATAAACGGAATAATTATGGATAATATCGTCGAAAAACTACTCTATTCAGCGCGCTGGATTATGGCCCCTATCTATTTGGGGTTAAGTTTAGTGCTGCTGGCATTAGGCATTAAATTTTTCCAAGAAGTGTTTCATCTGCTACCTAACATCTTGAGCACCGATGAAGTCAGCCTGATTTTAGTGACACTTTCTTTGATTGATATTTCATTGGTTGGTGGGTTGATTGTGATGGTAATGTTTTCAGGCTATGAGAATTTTGTCTCTAAAATTGATATCGCCGAAGAGGATGATAAGCTCGGCTGGCTCGGAAAATTAGACACAGGATCGTTAAAAAATAAGGTTTCGGCATCGATTGTCGCCATCTCCTCAATTCATTTGCTGAAAGTCTTCATGAACACTGAAAATATCGACAGTGAAAAAATCAAGTGGTACTTACTGCTGCACATTACCTTTGTCTTATCGGCCTTTGCGATGGGTTATTTAGATAAAATCACCAAAAAATAGCCGCAAGCCCTGTATTCACAGGGCTATTCGTTAACACTATCGATGCCAATGGTAAATAGACTGAGCTTATTTTGAACGATTGACCAACAGTAACAGCAAGAAATAGCTCCCACCGAGAATCGCCACGAGCGTGCCAGCCGCAATTTGCATCGGATAAACGATCACCTGTCCGAGCCAATCTGCCCACAACATTAATGATGCACCGACTAAACTTGCCACCAGCAGTTGGGTTTTACTTTGCTGTGCGCCTAGCATCATCGCCATGTGCGGCGCGATCAAACCCACAAACGACACTGGCCCCATCGTCGCCGTCACCAGCGCACATAACAGCGCCACAATGGTCAATAAAATCAAACTGGTGCTTTGCGCATTAACGCCGCGCGCACTGGCAAAACGACGACCAATGGAGATTAAAGTCAGCCAACGCGACAGTGCGATGGTGGCCGCGGCCAGCAACAGCACCAAAACGGTCAGCAACAGCGCTTGGTCAGGCGTAACGCGATAGGTTGAGCCTGCCAACCACTGTAAAATTCGATAGCTGTCTTCTGACCCTTTAGCCAAACAAAATTGCACTAAGGATTCAAGCAGTGCGGTGATGGCTATCCCGGTTAAAATCAAACTCGACGCGGCGTATTGATGACGCTTACCCAGCACAACTAATGCCGCCAACACCAGCAAACTACCCAACAACGCTGTCACCCAATGAGCGGCTAACAAGCTTTGACCTAAAAAGAGATTGGCAAACACCAACGCAAACGTCGCACCTGACGAGACCCCTAAAATATCTGGGCTGGCTAACGGGTTGTATATCAAACGTTGCAAAATGCTACCTGCTAGGGCAAGACCAATACCGGCACACAATGCGGTGAGCATGCGCGGCCAGCGTAATGACCACTGATAGCTGCTTGGCAGCGCCAATTGCCAACTGAGTTCGTTCATTTGAAACAACGTATGCAACCCAAGCGCTGCCAGCATCATTAGCAACAACCCCAATAGTGCGACACGGCTTAATGATGCGCGCGACTGAGGCAGTGAGATAGTCAATGTATCTTGCGCCTTGAGCTGACGGCGACTAAACCAGATCAATGCGGGCGCGCCAATCGCCGCGGCTGTGATACCGCTGGCGATGACTTGCGTAGTCCATAGGCTCAAGCACATTGCGAGCATATCGGTTAATAAAAGCAGTAACGCGCCAAGCAGTAAGCTCGAATAGAGCTCTTGTTTGGGCGTTCTTGCCCCCATAGCACGGGCGATGTTTGGCGTGAGTAGCCCGATAAAACTGATGACGCCCACCGCTGTAATCGAGGCTGAAACCAACCAAATCCCGAGCACCATTAAGATTAAAAATGCAGGAATGACAGGCAGACCACGAGCCGCAGCACCTTGATGACCTAAACGCAATAACGTCAGAACCCTTGGTGCAAACAGTAAAATCAATAAAGAGACCGATAACCGCGGCAGCAACCACTGCACCCAATCCCAGCCATTTTGCGCCAGATCGCCCGCGCCCCACATGAAGACGTTTTTGGCGTATTGTTCATTGAGTAGAATCAGTGCCGTCGCAATCGCGCCAAGTAGCAGGTTCACCACCATGCCTGCCACAATCAACGGCAAGCCCGTCATGTTACGCACACCCGCAATCACCACGATCAACGCAAATGCGAGCAAAGCACCACTCATTGCCGCCAACGCGCTGTAACTGGCAACTAGGCTTGGAAAACCAATGTTGAGAATAATCAGCGCCAGCCAAGCTCCAGATGAGGTGCCCAGCGTCAATGGTGAAGTGAGGTTATTCTGCGTCAGTTGTTGCATCACACTGCCGACCAAACCCAACATCGCGCCCACCAGCAGCGTCATAACCAAACGGGGCAATTGACCATATAGGAAATTGAACTCAGCAAAAGAGCTCGCTTCACGTTGCGCCCACAACAGTTGCCATTGCGTGACTAGATCAACGCCATTGCCAATTTGCACACTGAGCATTGCCACAAGCAGCAGCGCACTACTCAGTGCGAGAAACACTTTTCCGTTCATGACTTAGGCGCAACCTCAAGCAAACTGCGTGTCAGCGCTTCTGCAATGTATTGTAGTGACATCGCGCCGCCGTAGTTCCAGACACTCTCAACCGAGTTCACTCGCGCTTGACGGACAAATGGCATCGCTTGCCAAAGCATTGATTTTTCTAGCTGTGCTTGCTGGGCAAATGGCAAGAAATAGAGCACATAACCTTGCTCAACATACTGCAAATCCGTTAACCGATGTTGCACAATCCCCCACTCTTTGGCGGGCTGAGGCAGCGCTTCATGCAAGCCCAATTGCTTCAACACATAATGAGTGGTGGAGTTTTCACCGTAAAGGAACACCGAGGTTGGATTAGCAAAACGCATCGCCACCACCGCGGGTGTTTGATGAGAAAATGCGATGTCAATTTGTGCTTTTAACTGCGCAAAACGTTCCGTCATTGTGGTCAGTTTTTGCTCAGCGAGCGCTTGCTTGTCAAAGAGCTGCGCTAATTGGCGAAAATGGTCAATCGCGACTGCACCACTGTCATCACTGGCTTGAAAATTAGAGAAATAGAGCACCGGAGCAATGCGCTCTAACGGTGTGATTAAATCTTGCTGCGGCGCAGCAGCGAGAATGAGATCTGGTTTCAGTGCAGCAATTTTTTCCAAATTGGGTTCAACACGCGTGCCGATATCTTCTACCCCTTGCGGCACTTGCGGTTTGACAACCCAATCTTGATAACTGGCAAGCTCTGGCGCGCCAACGGGTGTGATACCCAATTCAATCACTTGCTCAAGTAAATCCCAATTGAGCACCACCACACGTTGTGGCCGCTGCTGTAGAGTTTGCTCTCCGCGGCTGTCGTGTACGGTCAATGGCGCGCTAAAAGCGACACTCGAAAAAACAGAGAGTAAGCCAGCAACCAGCCAGCGCTTTACAAGGTTTAAGCACATACAATCGCGACCTTATGCGTGTGAGAATCTGAATTGGACATTGGGTGATCCAACAGTTGAATCGGCGTTTGATAAAGCGCCGATAAACGTGCTTCATCGGCCAATAAAGAGGCATCGCCTTCAAAAGCAACCTTGCCCTGCTTGAGCGCGACAATGTGGGTCGCGTAACGTAGCGCAAGGTTCAGATCATGCAAAATGACGATAATTCCGCAGCCTTGTGTTTGGTTTAATTGCGCAAGCAGAGCCATTAACTGATATTGGTGCTGCACATCTAACGCCGAGGTTGGCTCATCTAAAATCAGCACCGGAGACTGCTGCGCCAACAGCATCGCCACCCAAGCGCGTTGCCTTTCACCGCCAGACAATTCATCTGCCAAGGTATAGGCAAATTCAGTGACGCCGGTTTGGGCGATCGCTTGATCGATGATCACTTCATCCTGATTTTGCCAGCGACCAAAAGGACCACGCCACGGAAAACGCCCAAGGCGCACTAACTCTCGTACCGTTAACCCCGCTGAAGTTGGCAATTTTTGTGGCAAAAACGCCACCGCTTTAGCCAGCGCTCTAGCGCTGAGCTCGGCAATCGGCTGCTGGTGAAGTAACACGTCGCCACGGTCAGGTGCTTGCTGACCAGAAATCAAACTCACCAGTGTGGATTTACCAGAGCCATTATGGCCGAGTACCACAGTTAACTCTGTGGTGGGAATATTCAGTGATTCAATGGATAAAATGCTTCGTCCACCGCGCACCACTTGAACATTTGATAAGGTAAACATCACTCTCCCCCAAAAATCGAACCACCTAAAACACACATCCCCGCCAGCGCGGGAATGTTCAAAAACCGTCAAACTCACCTTCAGCGAAGGTGAGTTCATGCTGACTTACCAGCGGTAATTCACGCTTGCCACCATACGACGTGATTCGCCGTAATAGCAGGTTCCGAAATCACAACCAGCAAGGGACTCGTCATCCAAAATATTATTGAGGTTAACCTGCACATCCCACTGTGTATTGATGGCGTAACTTGCCATTGCATCCCACAGCATATAAGCAGGCACCTTTTTATCGAGCGAGGCATCCACAGACGTTCCGGTATAACGCACGCCAGAGCCCAACGTCAGCCCCTCAATCCCAAGGCCTGCAAAATCATAGCTCGCCCAACCTGTCGCTAAGTGGCGCGGAATCATCGACTTGCGCTTCTGGCTCGTTCCTTCACCCGTATGGGCATCGAGATAGGTGTAGCTGGCATTCAGCATCAGATTCTCTGTCACAGCCATGCGAGCTTCCACTTCGAACCCTTGCGTATTGGTTTTTGTGCCCGATTGACTGGTGGTTAACGCGCCATTGCTGCCGACGGTAGAGGCGGTTGCGTTTTTCTGATCGATATCAAACCACGCCAGATTGACATAGCCATCGAGCCAGCTTGGCATGTATTTCACACCCACCTCGGTTTGGTTGCTCTCAACGGGTTTGTAGAGTTTGTTGGTGGTGAAATCTAAGCTGCTGATCACATAGAAAGATTCTGAGTAGCTCACATAAGGTGACAAACCGTTATCGGCTAAATAGATCAAACCGCTGTTTAATGACAGTTGGCCATCATCAAGCTCATCTTTATTCAAACCTTTGCTTTCAACATCAATTTTGTCGTAGCGGCCACCTAAATTCAGCACCCATTTCTGTTGCCACTTCGTTTGATATTGCGCGTACATACCCAGTTGCTGTTTGACAATCTCATTGTCATACAAGCTGCTTGAAAGATCAGGCACATTGCCGTAGGTCGGATTAAGGCTGTTGATCACGCCCACCTGTGAACCAGTGCCATTACCCAGCCATTTATTTTGGTGATACTGAATGTCAAACCCGGTCAGTAAGCGGTGCTCAAATTGGCTACTTTGCCACTGTGCTTGGGCGTTGTTATCTAAGGTTACGCTGTGTGCATCACCATCATTGATCAAGGTATAACGTGCCAATGTGTATGGGTCGCTGTCTTGCCAAGCATTTTGATAGGCCGAAGAGCTTCGCAGGTACAGATCAACATAGGCGTAGTTGAAGTTTTGCTTGAGGCTCCAAGTGTCGTTCAGTTGATGAGAGAGTTGGTAGCCGAACGACAGTTGTGTTTTATCGAAATCATCGTGATCCGGCTCGCCAAAGTTGCGGTTAGGCGCAATCGTCTCACCATTGGGCAGCGCCACTAATGTGCCATCGCTTGGGAAGAAACCGTTTTGTGGCACGCCGTTATCTTTCAAGAAAGTGGCCATCAGCGTTAGCGTGGTTTGATCTGATAAATCGATAGCGTAGCTTGGCGCAACATAAACGCGCTGGCTCTCAATGCCATCCAGTTCACCCTCTTTTTGATTAACCATCGCCACGAGGCGGTAGCGCTGGCTGCCATCTTGGTTGGCCCAATCGGCAATATCGACACCCAACTGCTGGTAATTTTTATTCCCCACCGACAGAGATACGGAATGCTGCGCGCCATCAGTCGGCTTTTTCTGCACCACGTTGGCAATACCGCCCGGCATGGACTCACCATACAGCACCGAAGACGGGCCTTTCACCAATTCAACTCGCTCTAAACCAAAGGGTTCAACCGTCCAAGCAAAGAAACCTTCTTTATAAAGACGGTTACCATCGAGATAGACACTCGGTTCAAAACCACGCACAAACATCCATTCGGCGTCATTATCCGCGCCATAAGGTGAGGTGTATCCCGGCGTATAGCGCAATGCTTCATCCAGTTTTTGTACGTTATGCTGGTCCAGTTCATCACGTTCAATGACAGTGACCGACTTTGCGGTTTCTTGTGTCGGGGTATCGACTTTCAATGCCGATGCCGTTACCACGATCGTGTCTAAAACTGGTGGTGGTGTTTGCTCAGCTTGTGCCGTAGCCGAAACCATGAACAGACAAGGTAATGCGCTGATTTTTAATATGTTGTGAATTGCTGTCCCCAGCAAGCTTGGGCGAATGAGATCCATTAAAGGATACCTCCTGCTTTAATTAGTTTGAGAAACGTTTTTATTATCATTATTATTGCCCGTCATTTTACTGATAAATTCAATATTTAACAGATAAAAATAAGAATGAATCTCACTCGCACATCACCATAAGTTGATCACCTATGTTTCAATGGTTTGAAAATCTCACGACGGCGTTTCCTAAAGAAGAGCCGCAACAACCGCCTAACTCCTTATTAGCCTTCTGCCGTCATTACACGCGGGGTTTTGAAGTACCGTTATTGGTCATGTCACTGCTCAGTGCTTGTGTGGCGATTGCCGAAGTCACCCTCATTCGCTATATGGGTGAATTGGTTGATATGCTTGGCAGCCAACAACGTGCCACATTCTGGGCTGATCAGAGTGACCGCTTGTGGGTAATGGCCGCGCTGGTGGTGGTCATTATGCCGCTGCTGGCTTTCTTCCACTCCATGATCATGCACCAAACGCTACTGGGTAATTACCCGATGTCGATACGTTGGATGATCCACCGCTACTTACTCAAACAGAGCGTCAGTTTTTTCCAACGCGATTTCGCGGGGCGAATTGCCACCAAAGTGATGCAAAGTTCACTCGCCGTGCGAGAAACAGTGATGAAACTGGTCGATGTACTGGTTTACATCGCGGTCTACTTCGTCTCGATGATTTGGATGATGGGCGAATCTGACCGCATCTTGATGATCCCGATTCTGATTTGGCTCGTGGCCTACATCATCATTCAATTATATTTCATTCCCAAGATGAAAAAAGTGGCGACCGATCAAGCCGATGCTCGCTCAACTATGACGGGCAGCATAGTCGACAGTTACACCAACATTGCCACCGTGAAACTGTTTTCCCATTCGCAACGAGAAATGCAGTACGCCAAAAGCAGCATGAAACGGTTTTTGAACACCGTGTACCAACAGATGCGCATGGTGACGTGCCTGTTGTGGAGTGTTGACGCCATCAACTATTTACTGCTGTTTTCTATCGCCGCTTTATCAATCAATTTGTGGCTCGATGCCTCAGTGACTGTCGGTGTCATTGCGATTGCGATTAGCATTGCGCTGCGCGTACAAGGCATGTCGAAATGGATCATGTGGGAAGTGAGCGCACTATTTGAAAATATCGGTACTGTGGTGGATGGAATGAATACCTTGTCGCAACCAGTAACCATAACGGATGTGGCCAATGCGCCGCCGCTGCAAGTAACGCAAGGGCAAATCAGCTTCCATAACGTTCACTTTCACTATGGACAAGAAAACACTGTGTTTGAAGCGCTTAACTTTGAGTTAAAAGCGGGCGAAAAAGTGGGGTTAGTGGGTCGTTCGGGCGCGGGTAAATCCACACTGGTTAACTTACTGCTGCGATTTTACGATTTGAATGGCGGCAAAATCTGCATTGATGGGCAAGATATTTCGCAGGTTAGCCAAGATTCATTGCGCCAACACATTGGTATGATCACGCAAGATACTTCTCTGTTGCACCGCTCAATCCGCGACAACATTCTGTATGGCAACCCAGATGCCGGGGAAGAGGCGCTGATAGAAGCAAGCCGTCAAGCGCATGCTCATGATTTTATCGCGCAGTTGCAGGATGAGAATGGCAACCTCGGCTACGATGTTCAAGTGGGAGAACGCGGTGTCAAACTCTCTGGCGGCCAACGCCAACGCATTGCGATTGCCAGAGTGCTATTAAAAAATGCGCCGATTCTGATCATGGATGAAGCCACCTCGGCCCTAGATTCAGAAGTGGAAGCGGCTATTCAAGAAAATTTTGAAACGCTGATGGAAAACAAAACCGTGATCGCCATTGCGCACCGTTTATCAACCATTGCCGCCATGGATCGCTTAATTGTGCTGGATGAAGGACGAATCATTGAACAAGGCTCACACCAAGAGTTGCTGCAACAACAAGGCGTTTATGCTCAGCTATGGGCGCATCAAACGGGTGGTTTTATAGGCGAACTTGCGTAGTGGATGCTCTTTAGGCCAAATAAAAGGCCTTTAGACACATCCAACAGAGAAAGAAGATGTGCTAAAGGCTGCGCTATTTCACCCAATACCCTCACTTGACCGAGTTTGGGTATTTTGCATACTATTTTGCATACCATACATAGGGGGGGTGAATTAGCTTAAATCGACATCTTTGCAGCCAAAAAAGTAGGTCGCGAGAAAGCCAACGGTGTAGGAGATTAAAAGACCGCCAACAAACACCATCATCCCAGCAAAAATTCCTTGCTCGGAAGTCATCAATGGAATGGCGACAATGCCTGACGGGCCAAACACCGTATTTAATCCTACTGGCAAACCAAGGTAAGAAACTAAGCCGACAAAGAAACCGCCCGCCGCCCCACCAATGCAAGCGGTGACAAACGGTTTAACCCGCGGCAAGGTCACGCCATAAATCAATGGTTCGCCAATTCCCAAAATACCGGGAATGATCGCCCCTTTCACTTGCGTGCGCAGCAACGCATCTTTATTCGCTTTGAAATAGAGTGCCAGCGAAGCGCCCACTTGGCCGCCGCCCGCCATCGCCAAAATAGGAAACAGAGAGTTAAACCCTTGTACATCCATCAGCGCAAAATAGACTGGCACAAACCCTTGGTGAATACCAAACACCACCGAAATTAAGAACAAACCCGACAGTAACGCCGCGCCCAACGGGTTATCATTGAGGTTCAAAAACAACCATGACATGCCTTTAAACAGCTCACCACCAATCGGCATGATCACCAAGAAAGTCACCGCGCCCATGATGAGTAACGTCACCACAGAGGTTAAGATCATATCCAAATCATCAGGCATGTATTGACGCACTTTACGTTCTACTTGCGCGCCCAGAATAGAGGCCAATAGTACCCCGATGATGTTGCCGCGTGGGTCAATGGCGAAGCCAAAGAATTCACTCATACCCGAGTAGATACCCGTTGTCGCCTCTGGGTTATACCCCAGCACAAACAGCGAAGCTAAAATGGCACCATTAACACCCGAGCCACCGAAAGCTTGCTGCGCGTTATAACCAATTAAAATACTCAAGAAAGCAAAGAGCCCTTTACCAAACACTTTCATATAAGTAATGAGATCGAGCATAAACTGGCTAGGCGATTGATCGATAACGAACATTTGCTCCAGCAAAGTGGCAAAACCAAGCAACAAGCCCGCAGCAATGAAACCGGGGATCAGCGGCGTAAAAATGGTCGCAAATTTGCTTAAAAAACGTTGTACGCCGCTGGTCTGTTTACTCTTCATCTGCTTTTTCTGCTCAGCAGCAATCGCGGATAGATCGGCAGTTACGGCCATATCCGTCTCAGCACCGTCACCGTTGGCGATCATCTCATTCATCATATCGGCCGCCGTTTGCGCTTTGCCCGGGCCTAAAATGATCTGCAGTTGTTGGTCACTCTCCACCACGCCCATTACGCCGGGAAGGGTTTTCAGCAGAGCCTGATCGGCCAATGCCGTATTATTTAATGTCAAACGTAAGCGCGTCATGCAGTTACCACACTTACCGATATTGCCACTACCACCGACTGCACTAAGCAGCTTGGCGATCATATTTGAGGTTATTTTTGCCATTGGGACATCCTTGGATAGATCCAGTCGGGTTATTGATCATTCAGTGCCGCGCGAATAAAACCATTATGCTTGGCCAGTTTTTGCGTCGCTTGCTCGGCGCTTAGCCCCGCCAGAATCATTACAATGGCGGTTTTACAGTGACGATGGCAGGCGCTCAGTGCTTGTTCTGCTTCCTCTTTACTGCAACCAGTCGCTTCGACCACAATGTTATTTTGGCGCTGAATCAACTTAGCGTTGGTCGCCTCGACATCGACCATGAGGTTGCCAAACACTTTACCGCAACGAATCATCGCGCCGCTGGTTAACATGTTAAGCACCAGTTTTTGCGCCGTGCCCGCTTTCATACGTGAAGAGCCCGTGACCACTTCCGCGCCCACCACAGGCACAATGGCAATGTCAGCCGCGTGCTGCATCGCGCAATCTGGGTTGCACACTACTGCCACAACCGTTGCACCCAGTGATTTAGCGTAAGCCATGCCGCCTAGCGCATAGGGTGTGCGACCACTGGCGGCGATACCCACCACCACATCGTTGCGGGTCAAATTAATATTTTTCAGATCGCTTTGCCCAAGCTCAACATTATCTTCGGCATTTTCAACCGCTTTAAGAATCGCTGGGTGTCCGCCCGCAATAAGCCCAACCACTTGTTTAGGATCAGAGCCGTAGGTGGGTGGGCACTCGCTAGCATCTAAAATCCCCAAGCGACCGGAGGTTCCCGCTCCCATGTAGATCAAACGTCCACCCGCTTGAAATGCCAAGGTAATGGCATCCACCGCTTGCGCTATCTGCGGTAAGGTTTTTTCAACCGCCAACGCGACCAGTTGATCTTCACGGTTAATGACTTGCAACATCTCTAAGGTGGAAAGGGTGTCAATGTCAGCACTGGCAGGGTTGCGGCTTTCGGTAACCAACTGGGTTAGGTCTAGGTTCATCGTCTATTTCTCGGTTTGAATTCGGAACTGAGGGCGATTCTATGGAATAAAATATTCCATTTTAGTGACAAAAATCACAACAAAGGTTATTCTTTGACCAGCCATTGCATGGAATAATGGCCTACAATGCACCGACATCTTTTAAGCCCCTGAACAAAAGGCTAGTTAATACAAGCCACTACACTAA